>DXHA01000050.1 GCA_019113675.1 Candidatus Yaniella excrementigallinarum | reverse complement strand
GCCGGCTGGCCGCTGATCTGGCAACACTTGAACTGAAAACAGCCGGGGGCAAAGGCTACGTAACCACCTCAGACACAAATCGGCGCTACCGGGAAGCAACCTTTATCCCAGTGCAATCCCCATCCGAAGCGCAATTACAGTGGGAATTAGACCGATTCTGAGGGCCAGCCACCCGTCAGAAAACATCAACAACATGGTCTTTAATCCCCCACCGTCACCCGATAACAACTGCATGGTCGGCATGCGGCGAGATCTGAGCCGACGACAGTTATTCGGTTTGGGCGCTGGCGCCTCAGCAGCCCTACTTGCAGCATGTGCTTCACCAACGGCTCCCACCGGCCAGTCGCACACCACATTCCAGCCGACACTGAACGCACCTGATGACCTGGAAATGCCCGATGTGACTGTCGGGTTTGTTCCCATCACGTGTTATTCTCCAATAGTTAATGCTGCTGCGCTCAATATCTATCACCAATACGGTTTGAACGTGACGCTGCGCCGGTACACCGGATGGGCAGAGTTGTGGACCGCCTTTGTGGCCGGAGAATTAGACGCGACGCAATTTCTGGCTCCGATGCCCATTGCCATTCACCACGGTTTCGCCTCAGGTCAGCGCGATATCCGTCTGCCCTTTGTCACCAATACCAATGGAAATGGTATTACCGTTTCCCAACGCCTTGCTGACAAGGTCAACGGGCCGGAAGACTTTGCCGGTCTGCGACTTGGACTGCCTTTTGACTATTCGGTGCACAACCTGCTGTCTCGTGATTACTTAGTTTCGGGTGGTTTGGACCCCGACGTTGATGTCGACCTGCGGATCATGCGCCCGGCCGATTTGGTTTCCGCCCTAGCAGTTGATCAAATCGATGCATTTTGTTTACCAGACCAATTCAACCAGCGGGCGGTAGCCGAAGACATCGGCTATATTCACTTGCTCACCAAAGACCTGTGGGATCAGCACCCGTGCTGCAGCTTTGCTGTTGCAGAGGACTTTGCCAGTAGCTATCCCAATACCTATACGGCTTTGCTGCGCGCTATCGGCGATTCAGCACTGTATATCGATAACCCTGACCACCGGGCCCAAACCGCCACCCTGATGTCTCAGCCCGCATACCTGGGCCTACCAGAACCCGTGTTGACGGCGGTGCTGACCGGCAACTTTGCTGATGGCACCGGGGCTGAACATGCCATCCCGGACCGAATCGGATTCCAACCATACCCCCATGCCTCCTACGGTGTATGGATGCTTGACGCCCTCCAGCGCTGGGACCTGACCGGGGGACAGGCCTTCACCACCGCCCAGCAATATTCAACTGCAACTTCTGCGGTCTTTGACTCACAGGCCGCCACCAGCGTACTGACAGATCTAGGCGGTATGACACAAGAACGGACCCAAGAAACTGTGCTGGGCGCAACCTTTGATCCTCAACATCCCGCGCAGCGGAGTAGACAACTATGACCAAGACACCGGTACAGCTCCAACAACAGGCACGTCGTCAGCGCACCACCCACCGGGTGAAATCGCTGATTGGTTTTCTGATATTTTTCGTGGTCTTTGTGGCCGTTTGGCAGCTAGCCACCACGGGTTATGACGATGGAGGCCTGGCCCCTACACCGCGAGCCAGTTGGCATCGTCTCGTGGAAGTATTATCCACGGCCTTTGTTTATAACCCGCCCAACGATGTCGGGATGGTCTTTCACCTGCTTGCCTCACTGCAGCGGGTCCTGATTGGTTTTATCTTGGCCGCTGTCGTAGCGATTCCCCTGGGCATTTTGCTTGGCACCAACCGGGTCATCAACGATGCCCTAGACCCCATCATCCAGGTGCTTCGGCCTGTCTCCCCGCTGGCATGGTTACCGGTAGGTTTGGCCCTGCTTCGGGATTCAGAGGCCACTGCGATATTTGTCATCTTCATGGCAAGCCTGTGGATCATCCTCATTAACACCGTCGACGGTGTTCGCCGAGTCAATCCGCTCTACCTGGATCTGGCCAGAACTCTAGAAGCAACCACCACCAAGCGCACCTTCAAAATAATCCTGCCGGCCAGCCTGTCCGGTATCGTCACAGGCCTGCGCACGGCCCTATCCACAGCATGGCTGGTGATTGTTGCCGCAGAGATGATCGTGGGCAACCGCGGTATGGGAACCTTCGTGTGGAATGAATGGAACGCTATGAATATCAACAGCATTATTGTTGCCATCCTCGTAATCGGTGCAGTCGGGTTTATTCTTGATCGCTCCATCGCACAGCTTCACCGATTGATCCCGCATCACTGATCGAAGGACACCCTATGACGACACCAGATACAGCTACCATCCAAGACCAGACCGGCTCGGCCTTCTTAGAGATCTCGAAGATCACCAAAGGCTTTGCTCACCGTCAACGTGGCTTTCAACAGGTGCTTGGGCAAATATCCTTTTCGATAACCGAAGGCGAATTTGTTGCAATCATCGGCCCCTCGGGCTCTGGCAAATCGACGCTGCTGAAAATGATTGCCGGACTACAAACACCTGACGAGGGTACTATCCAGCTGGCTGGTGAACCGATTACAAAACCTGGTCGTCGGCTAGGCGTGGTGTTTCAGCAGCACGTTCTGCTGCCGTGGCTGAGCGCCAAACAAAATGTGCTCTTTGCCCTGCAAGCCAATGGCGACACGAGTCGCACCGGGGCTGAACAAGAAAAAATAGCCGAGTACTGGCTCGACCAGGTGCAATTGCTACATTCCAAAGACCTCAAGCCCGGTGAAATGTCCGGCGGTATGCAACAACGCGTCGGCATTGCTCGCGCGTTTGCCTTAGAATCTGACGTATTGCTCTTAGACGAGCCACTTGGAGCCTTAGACGCCCTGACTCGACGCGATTTACAACAGCAATTGCTATATCTTTCAGAATATCAGCGGCGTACATTCATCCTGGTCACACACAACGTTGATGAGGCACTACTGCTATCGGACCGAATTTTTGTCTTATCGCAAGGTCCAGAAGCACAAATCCAACACGAACTTCGCGTCCCATTTTCCCGACCACGAGAACAAGACAGTGTTGAAACTAGCGAAGAATACCTGCACCTTCGGAAACAACTGCTGGACTCATTGACCAACCAAATCAAAACCGCCCGATAGCTTCTTCTGCAAACTGGCTGACACCTATGGTGCCAGCCAGTTTGTCACATGGAGCTAGGCCTCGGGGATCTCGGCCCCGTGGGTAGCCAGGTTAATAGATGCAGGTTCGGGACCACCACGGTTGCCGGTATCCAGAGCATCGATTGCCGATAGCTCTTCGGTGGTCAGAGCGAAATCAAAGACATCGAAGTTCTGGGCAATACGGTCGGGTTTAATCGATTTGGGGATTGCAGAGCGGCCCTGATCAAGGTGCCAGCGCAGCATGACCTGGGCTGGTGTCTTTCCATGAGCCTGGGCAATCTGACCGATCGTCGGGTCTTCCAGCGTACTTGCCCGATTATCGCCCCAGCCGGCATAGAATGTGATTCCACCAATCGGTGACCACGCTTGGGAAACGATTCCATGCTCACGGTTAGTTTGCTGAACGCCACTTTGGCGGAAGTAGGGGTGGATCTCGATCTGGTTGACCGCAGGTACCACATCGGTTTCAGCCAGCAGCCGCTCCAGGTGCTCGGTCATAAAGTTGCTGACCCCAATTGCTCGGACCTTCCCTTCGGCCAATAAGGATTCCAACCCACGGTAAGCGGCCAGGGTGTGCTCGAATTCCTGTGGGAACGGTTGGTGAAGGATAAGCAGATCGATTACATCGACGCCGAGTTTGCCAGCAGATTTCTCGAACGCGTGCCGGGTCTGGTCATAGCCGTAATCATTAATCCACACTTTGGTTTCAATGAATACTTCTGACCGGTCGACACCGGATTTGCGGATGCCTTCACCGACTTCACGTTCGTTGAAATAGGCGGCAGCCGTATCGATGTGGCGGTACCCGGTTTCCAGGGCGGTTTGTACCGCAGTTGCGGTATCTTCCGGGGCTGATTGAAAAACGCCGAAGCCCAGGGCCGGCATCGTGACACCATTGTTAAGGGTTAGTTCGGCAACGGTATTCGTCATAGATTCTCCTAAAGTAGTTTTATGCCTAGCAACGTTCGGTTAGTCAAGGCTGAGTAACAGCTCCAACATGCGTGGGTCAGTGTGGTCGAATTCGCCATTAGTCTGACCGCTGTCCAGGCTTGCAATCTGAGCGAGTTGCTCGTCGGTGAGTTGGAAGTCAAAGATATCGATGTTTTCTTGCAACCGATCCTTATGAGTTGACTTCACTACCAGGGCGATGTCGCGTTGAATGAGCCAGCGCAATACCACCTGGGGCACGGTCTTACCGTGTGACTCAGCGATGTGTTGCAATACCGGGTTGGTGAGGATATCGGGATTGCCTTGGCCCAGTGGCGACCAGGCCTGTAGCGCTGTACCGTGTTCGGCCAGCAGTGCCTGAGTGTCGATTTGCTGGTTCAACGGGTTAGTCTCGCGCTGGTTGACCGCAGGTACGACTCGATGGTGGGAGATGAGATCGAAGTAGCGGTCATCAAAGTAGTTCGAGACTCCAATGGCCCGCACAAGCCCCTCATCCATGAGGTCTTCCATCGCCCGCCACGCGCCGTAGTAGTCGCCGAACGGCTGGTGAATCAGATAGAGGTCGAGGTAGGAAAGGCCCAGCTTTTTGAGCGAACGGTCAAAGGCTTTGAGCGTACTGTCATATCCCGCGTCCTGCACCCACAGTTTGGTGGTGATGAACAGCTCACTGCGTGCGATGCCGGACTGCCGCACCGCCTCCCCGACCGCCTCCTCGTTGCCGTAAGCTGCCGCCGTGTCGACCAGGCGGTAGCCCGCCGCCAGCGCATCAGCAACACAACTGCGGCACTGCTTGGCGTCGGTAATCTGAAAGGTGCCGTATCCGATCATCGGCATGCCGACTCCGTTGTACAACGTGATTTTCTGCAAGCCGTCCACCGCTTTCTGTCCACACGAGGACATTTTACTCGT
>DXHA01000049.1 GCA_019113675.1 Candidatus Yaniella excrementigallinarum | reverse complement strand
GATAGCGTTGAGCCCCAGTGAAGCGTTCCGAGAAAGATCTCCGGTGGTCTGCAAATAAGGAACGAAGTAGCCACTGAGGAAATAGAAGCCCATGGCCGTAAAGCCCATAATGACCACAACTTGTATCATTTGATACCAAGACGTTTTGAAGGCTTCGGAAACCGGCGTAGAGGTCTGCTTTTGCTCAGCTTTTCCTTCCATCATGTCTTGAAATATTGGAGATTCTTCGGTTTTCGCTCTGATGATAAGCCCTACAAAAGCCATAGGCAGCGCTAGAAGGAAAGGAATACGCCAGCCCCATGCGTCATAGGTTTCGGATGACATCAACAGTGACAGAACTAAGAACAAGCTTGAGGCGAAGACAGCAGGTAATGCCGTTGCCGCCAGGGTGGTGTTAACAAACATCCCACGCTTACTTGGCGGAGCATGCTCATAAACGAATGACGGAGCTCCTACCGATTCTCCACCTGCCGAAAACCCTTGTAGCAGCCGGAACAACACCAGCAGGATGGTAGACCAGATCCCCCAAGTTTGAAACGACGGGAGCAAACCAATAGCAGTGGTGGCCACGCCAATGAGCAGCAGCGTAGCCACCAGGACATTACGTCGTCCGACTCGATCTCCGAGCGCCCCAAAAAATAGTCCGCCAAGGGGTCTAATGAAAAATGCCACCCCGTAAGTTGCAAAGAGCATGAGTAAACCTGCGGTCTCACTTCCCGAAGGAAAAAATAACCGAGACAGTGACACTGCAGCGATGCCGTAAAGGGCTAAGTCATAAAATTCTACGAACTGACCAACTGAACCACCGAGCAGTACTCGGCGCTGCATCGGCGTGATGGTCTTATCAGAGCTTTCGGACACAGAAGCACCGCGCGGTGTCTGAGAGGAAGAGTTAGTTGTGATGTTCGTCATAAAGCCAGCATATCTATCACTTTTACCAATAGTAAGAGGGATAGACGCGCCTCCAGAGACCTCGACCGCCATCCCGTAAATGCCTACCTGCGGCGCGGGATACAGTCGAACAACAAGAACTACCGCATGCTTACACCGTTTACACCCACAATGCCAACATGCACCAACCGAGCGTACGCATCAATAATAATTATGCATATGTTTTGAAAAGTTTTACTGAAAACACCTATTCAAGAAGTTGCGAAAAATACACTATGCGCGACTTTGGTGAATGCCTCTACCAACTGGTTCTCCACGCTCTCCTGGTGCCTGACAAGTTGAACCTGAAGCTCCTGGTGCTTACCTTCAAGCTCTAAGACATGGACCCCGGAACCCACATACGTATAGTTGTGCTGCGGACGATGACTGAGGATCGACACTCCAAAATCTTCGGCAACCATACTTCGGACTGTCTCATACCCTTCGATACGATAAGCGACGTCGGGAGAGATCTCCTGAGCTTCAAATAAGCCCAAATAATAAGCTCCAGTATATGGCAGATCCAGCAAAACCAAGGGCTCTTGCGCCAACCGCTCCAACGATACAGTACGCTGCGCCGCCAGCGGGTTCTGTCGGCTACAAATGGCATGAGGTGAGATCGAGGCGAGAGTATCAGTTTCCCACTGGGTGAAATCAATCAAGGTGTATGAAACGACGACATCCACTTTATTCTCATTAAGTAACTCGACAAGACGTGCCTGACTCCCCTCCTGAATATCGACGATCACATCAGGATGGCTCTCATGAAAAGCACGAATAAGCTGTGGTGTCCGAAATACCGACATCGGCTGGTAAATGCCCAAGCGCAACGTCCCGGTTAACGTTTGCTTATTACCTTGGACAAATCGTTGCAAAGTCTCGGATTGCTTGAGAAGCTTAGAAGCTTCATCATAAAAACGTCTGCCCCGTCTCGTCAGCCGTACTCCACGCCTAGGGATTCGTTCTAATATCTCATACCCTAGACTGCGTTCAAGTTGCTTAATGGACGAAGATAGTGTTGGTTGGACGACCCGGAGCCGTCGTGCTGCCACGGTAAAGCTGCCGGCTTTAGCAACCTCAACAAAATACTCCAGCTGTGCAAGTGAAAATTGCATGCTTTCTTCCTCGCTCGCCGTCCGATCGCTCATTACCGCATACATGCGTTCAGGATTGCTGTGATATGCCAGCAGTGCCAAGTACGTTGCGGTCCGCTGCTCCGGATCGTTTGTCAGAATGTAATCCATTTGCTGCTCTAGTTTATGGTCCGAGCCTATAGCGCAGGACGGACAGGTGCACGGGACGAACCAGTGACACCTTATTTTTCTGCTGTGATGACAGCTTCAAGACAGTGGACACGAATGTGACGTTAGACTCATACAAAGATGGGTACGCGCCGCTGCAGTTGGAATAGCTCCTAACCGTGTTGAAAGGATTGTTCTGAAATGACAGATCTCGCGTCAAACATCGTGGATCGTGTCCAGCATGTCACCGAACGCCTCATTCAAGTCATCGATGGAGATGTAGATACGTCGTCGTTGACTCGATCTATGTATTCCAGTGATGCCTCAAATTCTCGAGTAGTGCCGGATATCGTAGTATTACCGCGTCACACGAACGATGTGACTGCAGCTTTGGAGGTCGCTCGTCAGTACTCGCTTGCCGTCACTGCTCGTGGCGGGGGTACCTCTATTGCAGGCAATGCGGTTGGACCAGGATTAGTACTAGATTTCTCGCGGTACATGAATAAAATCCTGGACATCGACCTAGACACTCAGACGTTAACAGTCCAACCCGGCGTCGTTCTGTCTGATTTACAACAAGAACTCGCTCCTTACGGCCTGCGATTCGGGCCAGACCCATCGAGTGCAAACCGTTGCACGATTGGCGGAATGATCGGCAATAACGCTTGCGGCCCACATGCCCTGTCCTATGGTCGAACCGCGGACAATGTGGTTTCCATGCAGTTACTCACCGGAACCGGTGAAATACTGTGTGCTGATTCGGGTGCCAAAAGCTTCAACGCGGTGAATGGTCTCGAAGAACTGGTGATGGGTGAGTTGGCGTTATTGCGTACCGAATTCGGGCGTTTCGACCGTCAAATCTCCGGTTACTCGTTGGAACATCTGCTGCCAGAAAACCAGCGGAACCTTGCCGCCGCCCTGGCCGGGACCGAGGGCAGCCTCGGCATTATTTTAGAGGCCACTATTCGAGCTGTACCCAAAGCTGCAGCTCCAGCACTGGCTGTATTAGGCTACCCCGATATGGCCGATGCCGCTGATGACGTCATCAACTTACTACCCCATAAACCACTGGCTCTAGAAGGTCTGGATGCTCAGCTGGTCGAAGTCGTGCGGCGTGCCAAGGGCCGAGCTGCCACACCACAGCTACCAGACGGTGGTGGCTGGTTAATGATTGAAGTCGGCGGGGATGACGACGCAACAGCCCTGCGCAATGCCAAAGCCCTCATCGCCGACTCTGCGGCTCTGGATACCGTGGTTCACCCGGCCGGTGTAGAAGCCACCCGTCTATGGCAGATTCGAGCCGATGGTGCAGGGTTGGGTAGCCGTACCGCCGACGGGGATCCGGCTTGGCCAGGTTGGGAAGATGCTGCTGTGCCGCCGGAACATTTGGGTGAATATTTGCGTGAGTTGAGCACACTGATGGATTCGCATGAGCTCTCTGGCTTAGCGTATGGCCACTTTGGCGACGGTTGTATTCACCTGCGCATCGATTTTCCCTTGGCTTCTACCCCGGAACAATTACGGGTTTTCATGGAGCAAGCCGCCGAGCTGGCCACAAGTTATGGTGGTTCACTGTCGGGTGAACACGGCGATGGCCGCGCACGTTCCGAGCTGCTCCACACCATGTACAGTCATGAGGCGCTGGAACTGATGTCACGTTTCAAGGGGCTTTTTGATCCAGATGATCTACTCAACCCAGGCGTTATCGTTCGGCCGCAACCCCTGGATGCCGACCTTCGCCGACCGGCCGCAGCACCTGAAATGGCCTCTGACGGTTTTGCATTTGCCGCAGACCACGGAAATTTCACTGATGCCATCCACCGGTGTGTTGGGATCGGAAAATGTCGAGCTGACGAACGGAATACCGGCGGATTTATGTGTCCGTCTTTCATTGCCACACGTGAAGAAAAAGACTCCACGCGTGGTCGGGCACGTGCACTACAGGACATGCTCAACGGTGGTGTGGTCACCGATAGTTGGGCTTCGCCAGAAGTCCACGAGGCATTAGACCTGTGTTTAAGCTGTAAAGCGTGTGCCAATGATTGTCCCACCGGTGTGGATATG
>DXHA01000048.1 GCA_019113675.1 Candidatus Yaniella excrementigallinarum | reverse complement strand
GCAGCAACGTAGCCGCCGATCATACCGGCGGTTACCAGCCCGGCGGTTGGTTGAACTTTCGACATTTGAAGATCCTTTCGTTGGTTGAGCCTTAGAGCAGGCCCAGGTCGTTTTTCGAAAATGCGTATAGGTATGGCACACCGGCGGTTTCGGCTACATGTTCTGCCGCTCCGGTGTCGCGATCCACAATGACGGCCACCGCCTGAACTTCGCCGCCGGCAGCTCGCACACCTTCCACCGCGGTTAATGCGGAACCACCGGTTGTGGAGGTGTCTTCTAGGATCACGACTTTGCGCCCGGCGACATCGGGGCCTTCTACCTGGCGCGACATGCCGTGACTTTTCTGGGCTTTACGCACCACAAAGGCATCAATACCGCGTTCACCGGCGGCGTGCATGACGGCAGTGCCTACCGGGTCAGCACCCATGGTCAGCCCACCGGCAGCCGAAAACTCAATACCGGCGTCATCAAGTAGACCCAACATGACGCGGCCTACCAGTGGGGCAGCTTCGTGGTGGAGGGTGACACGGCGCAAATCAATGTAATAGTCGGCCTGTTTACCAGAAGATAAGGTGACTTTTCCGTGAACGACGGCCAATTCTTGGATCAGTTCGGCAAGCCGTGCACGGTCGGCTGTAAGATCATGGGTCATAGCCTCTATCCTACGTCGCCAAACAGTCTGCGCCACCATGGTTGCATTCACCAAACGCTAAGTTGCGCTCAGGTACAGTACGGTGTAGAAGTTTTTCTCCCGACACTCACGAAAAGGAACCTCATGTCGATCAAATCGTTGGGCAAATTCGCCGCCATTGCTGCCACTGCAGGACTAGCATTGACTGCGTGCGCCAATGACTCCGTCAGCCAGGAACGCGATCAGGAAGAAACCTGTGGGCTGATTATGGGCGCCGAAACCAAAGCGAACGAGGGCATCCAACAGTCCGGCATGGCCGTACAACAAGGCGGTTCCACAGACCGGGTTACCCAGGCGCTAGAGTCTGCTTCCCTGGATATTCGCAACCGGTCATTCAAGGTCTCGGATAACCAGGAAAACCCTGACACCGGCGAAACTATTCCACTGCGCACCGCACTGCAGGTTCATGCCGCATACTTCGAGGAAATGTCCAAAACCATTGATGGTGGCATCGAGGCCATGCAGTCCTTTGATCCAGACAGTTTCGAGGCCGAAGGCATGGAGTTCAATGAGGCTCTAGAGACTATCAACGGCTACTGTGCTTCCTACACCCAGCAGCAAATGCAGGAACAGCTGCCAGAGCAAATGCCCGAACAACAGCTACCAGAAGGCTCCACTGAGGACCAGGCACCTGAGGAAGAGGGCGACTCCTAATCCGGCGACTTACCATCCCAGTCCTTGCCGGGCTGTTTTTAGTTGGCTGCGGGGATGCCGCAGCCAACGATGCCTGCTCCGAACTACAAAAATATGAACGGGCCGTGCTGGACGCCCACGAAGAAGCCAGCAACAAAAAGCTCAGCGAAGCATACCAGGAGATGAATGACCTAGCCGAGAACACCGGCGGTGAACTCGGTGATGCGCTGACCGAGTTGCAACCATTACTCCAACAGTTGCAGCACCTGACCGGCGACAATGAAAAAGCCGCCACGCATGCCGAAAAACAGTTGGCCAAATTTTCTGACGAACAGTTGGAAACCATTGACGAAGCCGCTGACTACGTCAATGAAACTTGTGACCTGTCGGTGCTGTTGTAGGTCCCAACGCCTGTGTGCCATCGCTGCCGTTGGGTGGTCGTCGTGTGATGAACAGCCCTAAGACCAGCGGCAATAAACCCAACAGACCCGCATCAAAAAACGTGACATTGCCGGCGAAGGTTGCCACTTCAGGCAGCGTCAAGTCAGTTATTCCAGTGAGCACCTGCCAATACCATCCAGACATAGTTGCAATACCAGCGGCGCCACCAAGCGGCAATAAGGTCCCTAGCCATCGCCAGCCGCTGCTTTGCAGAGTGTCAGGCAGAGCCTCAAAGGCAGCCAAACGTAACGGCGCACACGCCATGGCCAACCCGAGAGAACAGACGCTTACTATAACGGCCACTAACCACAACTGTGCGTCACGATCTAGTGAAGACATCCAAAAGAAACTTCCGGCAACTAGCACCATGCCAGCAAATATCAACAGCCGTGGCCCAACACGCGCGTACATGCTGGCTGCAACCGGCGACATCACAGCCGGCAGGATTCCAAGCGGTGCTACCAGTACTGCAGCAAGCACCGGAGATGCATTGAATGCTTGCTGCAGATAGAGCGCTATAAGGCTCATTCCGCCAAACATACCGCCAGCCAGTGCCATCAACACCACCAGCGAAAGCACGAAAATGGGAAATTCCAAAGGCCTCAAGTCCAGAAACGCACGATGGGACCGACCATGCTGTAGCTGGCGAATAATAAATATACTCAGCGCTATTAGCCCGATAATCACGACAGGCGGGACCCAGAGACTACTCAGATCGTTGAGCGTATAGATCAAGGCAACGAAAGCACAGGCCAATAACACTGCCGAAAATCCATCGAACGACTCACCTTGTGCCCCACCGGCAGTCGGTAGGCTCAGGACGCCTGCTAATCCAATCACGACGACTATCGGCACCATCGCCCAAAATACCCACTGCCATGTAGCTATAAAAAGCACGAGTCCTGCCACAACTGGGCCCAACCCGAAGCCAAGTAAACCAACGACTGTGCTGGATCCGGTGCTGCTAGCCAAGACCATTATGACGGCGGTTCCAAACCCTTGGACAACACGTGCCAGCAGGATTATCACAAAGTGTGGTGCCAACGCAGCCGCAATCGTGCCGACCAAAAAAATTGCTATACCAAACATAAACAACATTCGGACAGAAAACCGCGCTGCTATCGAGTCGACAGCCGGTGTCAGCACCGCAAGAGTAAGAAAAACAACCGTGATCAGCCAGTGGCCCGTCGAGTCGTGGAAGGAAAAGTGATCCGTGATTGTCGGTAGAGCAATAATCACTACAGTAGCGTTTACCATCATCACGAACACGCTCGATAGCAAGACAACTCGACGCATAAGATCCCACCTCAGATTCCGTTGTCTCATCGTAGTGAGTTTTGCTACAGGAGCACACTCCCGGAATCTCTTAGGTTAATGATTCTCAACGTATTTGTTAGTTCGACGAGGTTGTGACCCTCTAGCCAAGACCGCATTCACGAAACTTCTCAATTTCCGGTATAACCGAAAGGTGGCCGCTAAGGTCAATATCGTGTTAAGAATTGTCTCACTGTAGGGAGGTTGGAATTTTGTGAATAAAAAATTTAGTTCCGCTACATTATCTTCCAAACAGCGGTTTTCATGTCCAGCACAGAATCATCATGCACCGTCATCCTCGGTAAAACGAGCCACCGCGGCTTCAGCAATAGGCAATGCCACAGAGTGGTTCGACTACGGTGTTTATGCTGTGGCCACCGCATACATTGCCCAACATTTCTTTGAGCCCTTCAAATACCCACTGCTACTCACACTGGCTACGTTTGCAGTCTCATTTCTGATCAGACCCCTTGGTGGGCTCTTTTGGGGCCCTATTGGAGATCGTCTAGGCCGTAAAGCCATTCTGGCGATAACAATTCTGATAATGTCAGCGGCGACGTTTTTGATCGGTATGCTGCCGACGTATGAATCCATCGGCGTATGGGCACCGATCCTTCTAATAGTCCTACGCCTCGTCCAAGGGTTTTCAACCGGCGGGGAATATAGCGGTGCGGCCACGTTTATGGCCGAATATGCCCCCGATAAACAACGCGGGTTCTTCGGGTCTTTTCTCGAATTCGGTACGCTTAGCGGCTATGCAGCAGGCACGGCCATCATGCTGTTCCTAGAAACAGTCCTAACAGCAGAACAAATGTCAGCGTGGGGTTGGCGGTTGCCATTCCTACTTGCGCTCCCATTGGGGCTCGTTGGATTTTATCTGCGCAGCCGTCTTGAAGATACCCCAATTTTCCAAGAGCTTAAAGAAGATCACGTTCACGCCAACCTAGCCGGCTCGACGGCCCGGCAGGACGAAGAACCAACAGCACTGGAAACACTAGGCCTGACACAGCTGGTTAAGCAATATTGGCAACCCTTACTGATTGTGGGCGGCATGGTTACGGCCCTCAATATTGTCAATTACACGCTATTGACCTATATGCCAACTTATTTCGAACAACAGCTTGGACTCGAGGCAAAAGCGGCGCTCATCGTCATCCTGCTCGGTGAGCTGATCATGGTTGCTTGTATACCACTAGCCGGTAAACTCTCCGATCGTATCGGGCGTAAGACCAATTGGTACATATCGCTGATCGGCATCGCCATCCTGTCCGTTCCGCTGTTCTGGTTGATGGGTATCAACTTTGCTTTAGCACTGCTAGGTTATGCAATTCTTGGGCTGTTGTTCGTGCTACAGCTCGGAACGATCTCAGCAACCTTTACCGCGATGTTTCCTACCCATGCCCGCTTTGCAGGCTTTGCGATTAGCTACAACATTGCCACGGCTCTATTTGGTGGGACCGCAGCGTTTATAAGTGACTTTTTCGTCGAAATCACAGGCAGCTTGCTAATGCCAGCCTTCTACATGGTGCTTGCTTGTGTCATCGGTTTGGTTTCGGTGTACTTCATGCCCGAAACTGCAGGCGCCTCGCTGCAAGGTGATACCATCCCGGGGTCGGTTGGGTCCGCTGTGGTGCCGGGAACGCCAGCCCATCGTGCCCTTGAGTATCAACGACAACCAGAACAGCGTGGGATGAGCACCGAAGAAATGCTAGAGATTGTGGAACGAGCCAAACGTTCACACACTGTGTCCCACTAGTTCGGACTCGCTGCATCGTCGTAGTATTCTGCCTGCCTATTCCTCAACTTGAACTACGCCTACACTGGCTGGAGGAATAAGTGCACAAGCCCGGCGGATACTGCACAAAAATCGAACATAGAAAAAATGATGCAGCAATTACCGCTAGAAAGTACCAACCGATGAAACAACATACAGCATTTTTTCGGTCCATCCTCGATTCGGTACCCGACTACCAGCCGGGTAAACCACCGGCCACGGTGCCGGGCCTGCAGCCGTATAAATTGTCATCAAATGAACATTTCCTGGAGCCTATACCCGCCGTCCAGGAATCATTGGCCAAGCCGGTGAGCCCGGCGTTGTATCCCGACGCCGCCGCTGACGCCTTGGTCCAGGAGCTCGTCAACTACCTGCAGGTGCCCAATGACCACATCGCCATTGGTGCCGGTGGTTCGGAATTGTTAACCGCTATCGCCCAAGTGACCCTTGAGGCCGGAACCGAGGTGGTCTATCCGTGGCCCAGTTTCGAAATGTACCCGCAGATCAGTGCGCTCAATGCGGCTGATCAAAAACCCATCGGTCTAACAGCTGATTCCCGTCACGACCTGCCCGCCATTATCGAAGCCATCACACCGCGCACCCGGCTGGTGCTGCTCTGTTCACCAAATAACCCGACCGGTCCGAGCCTGCTAGTAACAGAATTTGAAGAATTCATGGCCCAAGTTCCTTCCGAAGTACTGGTGGTGCTTGATGAAGCCTACTGGGAGTTCAACACCGCCCCAGATGCGGTGGACGGTCTTACCGCACTGAAAAACCATGAGAATCTGGTGCTTGTCCGGACGTTTTCCAAGGCCCACGGGCTTGCTGGGCTCAGAGTCGGTTACACTGTTGCTCAACCCGAGGTAACCGCTGCCATAGGCAAAGCCATCATCCCGTTTGGCGTCACTCAAGCTAGTCAAGATGCTGCGGTGGCTTCGCTACACCACGTGGACGACGTCATGGAACGTGCCCGTGCAATAGCCACCGCCCGCGATAATTTTGCTCACGCGCTACGCACCCAAGGTTGGGATGTGCCCGAAGCACAAGCTAATTTCGTGTGGTTAGCGCTGCAAGACCTCTCTACGGTATTCGAAGATGCTTGTGTCGAGCAATCGCTGGCCGTACGAAACCTGACCGATGGAGTTCGCATCAGCATTGGACCAGCCGAAGCCATGGACCGGATGCTGAAAGTCACCCAACAGTTCCGCGAACGGCACTTCCCGTCGAATAGGTTTTAAGCCCTATCACGTCTTGGAGTCGAACGCTGTACAAAACTCGCCTAGGATAGTGAGCTACACCACAAGAAAACGCGCAGAACCAGCTAAGATAATTTCGGTGCGTTTGGAGGCAAGATGTACCAGCTATATGACACTTTAACCAACGACCAACTCGTCGACCTGTTGCTCGAGCAAATAGATGCTGCGGAACAGAAGGTTCCACCGGGTGAGTCGCAAGAGCTGGCCGATGTCATTGATCTACAAGCCTTCAAAGAACAGCGCACCAGACACGCTCGAGCCTGCTGAAAGCCCAAAGGAGTTTTCAACGGCATGCAGATCATCAGGTGCTGCTGTAAGTTCTCCACACCTGCCCGGTCGGCCTAATGCGGCCGGGTAGGCTGGTGCATATGAAATTTGCGACTTGGAATGTGAATTCACTGCGCGCCCGAGCTGATCGGGTAGAAGATTGGTTGGAAAACTCTGACGTCGATGTGCTGACCATTCAAGAAACCAAAGCCCGGGACGAAAATTTTCCCTGGAGCATGTTTGAAATGGCCGGCTATCAGGTAGCCCACTTTGGGTATTCCCAATGGAACGGGGTGGCCATCGTCTCGCGGGTTGGGCTGGAAGATGTCCAACGCGGTTTCGAGGGCCAACCAACCTTTGGCAAAAACGGGGTGGACCCACAAATAGAGGCCCGGGCCATCTCTGCGGTGGTGGGCACCAAAAACACCGATGTCGAACCATTTCGGCTCTATAGTCTGTATGTGCCCAATGGTCGTGCGCTTGATGACGAACACATGCACTACAAAATCGAGTTCTTAGAACAGCTCCACAACCACATCACCTCGGATCTGGATGATTCGACCCGGGTCGCGCTCACCGGTGACTGGAATGTGGCCCCCTATGATGAAGACGTCTGGGATATGGAAGTCTTCCTCAATGATGGTCTTACCCATGTATCAGAACCCGAACGCACCGCATTTCGAGCGTTTGAACATTCCGGACTCTATGATGTGGTGCGCCCACGCCATCCGGGACCAGAGGTCTATACGTACTGGGATTATCAGCGACTAAGTTTTCCGAAGAATAATGGGATGCGCATCGACTTCATCTTAGCGTCCAAAAACCTCGCCGATGACGTGACTGATGCGTGGATTGAGCGTGACGAACGGAAGGGCAAGGGTCCATCGGATCACGTCCCGGTAGTGGCCCAGCTCGGCTAGGACGATAACGATGAGGCACATGACGTTTTTGCGCATCTACCAACCGCTGGAGAAACTACCCGAACGTGTCCAGCACCTTGCCGAAGCTGCAGCGAAACTGTCACGTGCCGATATCGAGGCTGAGGCCGCCGAACGATTGAATCGGCGGCTTCGACCAGACGCCGATTCAACCATTCCCAGCTCTGCGGAACCACCGATCATTCGCACCCAAGAGCTCACCGATCCGCGCGGTGTCGTCAGAAAATATTTTCACGTCGAATATTTGGCCCGACCAGCTTTCGAATCGACGACCATGTACCGCAAATATTATGACGATACGCTCTACCAGCGTTTGGTGCCAGAGCATAAGCTGGACACATTAGAAAAAATCTCAGAACTGCAGGCCGATGCCGGGCTGATTAGCCGACCGGTTTCCACGTTTTTAATGCAAGTCTGGGCGGTGCCACTGCAATGGTTAGCCATTTACGGGGGCCCCGAGGAACCCGGTGAAACTAATACGGTGAACCAAAGCGTCGTCGATGGTACCAATGTCATCCGTCGCATACGTGACCTGCACTCAGCCAACAGCCGGCTGGGACAACTGGGCATCTTGCTTAACTATTACGGGCCCGATGGGCCAAAAAATCCGTATCTGAAAAACATTGACCGGCTCAAGGCATGGCTAACACGTTTTGAAACCCTGCGACATGACGGTGGCCTGATCGAACTCGACTATGGGGCGCTGAGTAAATATGCCTGGCCAGATGAGGCCGGCAAATATCTTGAAGAAGGCCACCAGGTTCTACAACGCATCTATGAAATCGATGACGAGCTGGAATACGAAGACCCGGAAAACTATCCGGGCTTACCCCCGGCTATGCTAGAACGTGCGGCCGAGACGATGCGCGCTAAATACCAGGCCGCATGTAAGGTCAGCCAGCGCATTGAACGGTACCAGAACATTAATTAGTAGAAAGGCCGGCATGCAACGCCAGATCATAACCGCCCTGGGTGTGGATCCCGATCTTGATATGGATTCTGAGATCGTGCGACGTGTCAACTTTTTAGTCGACTATTTACACCACACCGGTGCCGGCGGCCTCGTCCTGGGAATTTCTGGGGGTGTTGACTCCACGGTGGCCGGCCGGTTATCGCAGATGGCTGTAGAACAATATCGCCGGGTCAATCCGCAATGGGAAGGCACCTTCATGGCGGTCCGACTGCCCTACCATACACAGGCCGATGCCAGTGATGTCAGCGCCGCCATGGAGTTCATCGCGCCGGATGAAGACATCAACTTTCCAATCGGGTCAGCCACCGATGCCTTAGCCGAAGCGTTCAATAGTGCCATCGGTCAGCAACCTACCGATTATAATCTTGGGAATGTCAAAGCCCGGATGCGCATGGTCGCCCAGTATGCGCTGGCGGCACGCCGCAACGCGCTGGTCATTGGCTCGGATCAGGCTGCCGAAGCTATCACCGGTTTCTTTACCAAATTTGGTGACGGTGCCGCCGATGTCATGCCACTATCGGGGCTAACCAAAACTCAGGTTCGTGACATGGGGGCTCGCCTCGGTGCAGAGACCAAACTGACCGAGAAAGTCCCGACTGCAGACTTATTGACGGACAATCCCGG
Source organism: Candidatus Yaniella excrementigallinarum (assembly GCA_019113675.1). GTDB lineage: Bacteria > Actinomycetota > Actinomycetes > Actinomycetales > Micrococcaceae > Yaniella > Yaniella excrementigallinarum. The sequence goes on along the minus strand of DXHA01000048.1, from coordinate 22,125 downwards.
ACGCACCGATGAAGATGAGCTGGGTATCTCGTATGCCGATATTGATGCGTACCTCAACGGGGAGCAAATCAGCGATAAAGCAACCGAAAAGCTTGAATCCAGTTATCAGCGTTCCGAACATAAACGCCGGATGCCGGTGACACCTTCTGACACCTGGTGGTATTAGCGCCTATTTTGTCTGGCCGCTGCTTTCGCTAGGGTGAGCTGCATTGAAGCATTGGTGTTTCAACCGCCAGGAGGCTGATCGCAGTGAGTCATCAATCCAGTACAAACTCCGGTCCAAAACATACCAGGCGGCGTTTCTCTCGGCCAACAAAGAATAAAAACGCACCAGAGTCTGCGATTAAACGAGCCATCACAGCATCCGCGTTGGGCAATGCGACGGAATGGTTTGATTACGGTGTCTACGCCGTTGCCACCTCGTATATTGCCCAACATTTTTTTGAGTCCTTTTCGCATCCACGCCTACTGACTTTGGCAACGTTTGCGGTGTCATTTATTGTTCGTCCCCTCGGTGGATTCATCTGGGGCCCGTTGGGCGATAAGTTGGGCCGCAAAACGGTTCTAACCATCACCATTTTGATGATGTCAGGCGCAACGTTTCTCATCGGTGTTTTACCGACCTATCAGCTCATTGGCGCTTGGGCGCCTTTCCTGCTGATACTGTTACGCATTGTCCAAGGTTTTTCAACCGGCGGTGAATACAGCGGAGCTGCGACGTTTATGGGCGAATACGCCCCTGATAAGCGACGCGGTTTTTTCGGGTCCTTTCTCGAATTCGGTAGTCTCAGTGGTTACGCTGCAGGATCTGGGATCATGCTGCTACTTGAAACAGTGTTATCTAGTGACCAAATGCAGTCATGGGGTTGGCGAATACCGTTTCTGGTGGCTTTGCCCCTGGGTCTTGTGGGCTTTTACTTGCGGACCCGATTAGAAGACACCCCGGTGTTTAAGGAACTGAAAGAAAAACAGGCAACCACCGAAAAGGAAAGCGCCAGACAAGAGTCCAAAGCCCGTTCAGGTGACCCCGATACCGCAGAATCACCCAGCTTGGTACAACTGATGAAATGGTACTGGCAGCCACTATTGATTATGGGTGGCATGGTCACCGCGGTGAACATCATTAACTACACGCTGTTGACTTACATGCCGACCTATTTTGAACAACAACTGGGGCTCAGCGCCACAGCAGCGCTTTCCGTTATCCTCATCGGTGAGGTCGCCATGGTTGCGTTTATGCCGATTTCAGGACGACTATCCGACCGCTTCGGACGCAAGACGAACTGGTACATATCGCTGATCGGCATTGGCATCGTAGCGATACCGTTGTTCTGGTTAATGGGTAAAAACATTGGTTTGGCCATTGCGGGGTATGCCATCCTCGGGCTGCTCTTCATTATGCAGCTGGGCACCATATCTGCCACGTTTACCGCAATGTTTCCAACCCACGTGCGCTCTGCCGGATTTGCCATTAGCTACAACGTTGCCACCGCGATCTTTGGTGGTACTGCGGGTCTGATCAGTGACTTCTTTATTGATGTCACCGGCAGCTTACTTGTACCAGCGTTCTACATGACATTGGGTTGTGTGGTCGGTTTGGTCTCCGTGTACTTCATGACAGAAACCGCAGGCGCTTCCCTACACGGTGAAGATGTTCCGGGATCAGTTGGCTCAGCTGTAGTTGAAGGTTCACCGGCATATGAAGCGTTAGAGTCCGGTCAGCAACCTGAACAGCGCAATATGACCGAAGATGAAATGCGGCAGGAAGCCAAGGAGACTGCACAGGAAGCTGAAGAAGACACAGCAGAAGACGACGGTACAGACGAGCAAGGCCAGGATGCCAAAAACGATTCCTGATCATAAGGTATGGAGCTCAGAAGCGCCTCGAGGCCATGAACCCTGTTGGAGCAGGTATACGCTGGTTAGTCCTTCTTTGAACTGAGCGGTGCTGCAATGCTCTCAAGAGACCGCCGTTCCGCATCGAGACTGAGGAATAGCGCAATAACACCGGCAATAAGCATTAAGAGCGCCCCAATGCTAAAGGCAATTGCTGTGTTGAATGGGTCGCCGGTTTCTACCATATTGGCAAAGAGCAGCGGGCCGGTGATACCACCGGTTGCGGTACCAACAGCGTAAAAGAAGGCGATGGCCAATGCCCTGGTCTCTAGCGGAAAAATTTCCGATACGGTCAAGTAGGCCGAGCTGGCACCAGCAGATGCGAAGAACAGTGTCACACACCAGCAAGCCGTGAGCGTGACCGCTGTCAACAGTCCAGCATTAAAGATCCAAGCGGTGACCATCAACAAGGCCCCCGAAAGCAAGTATGTTCCAGAAATCATTGGACGACGGCCCCACGTATCGAAAAACCGCGATAACAATAGCGGACCGAGGAAGTTGAATACTGCGATGACAGCGTAGTAATACCCTGTACTTCCAGGTGGCACGTCAAAGAACTGACTGAGGATCGTGGCATAACCAAACGTAATTGAGTTATACAGGAACGCTTGCCCAACGAACATGGCAAAACCTAAGACCGCACGCCTAGGGTATGTACCAAACATGGTTTTGGCGATAAGACTAAAACCTATTGCTGGGCGTTGGTGGATGGTGATCGTATCGCGGACTTCTTCTAGCTCGTTACCACTTTCTCGACGCACCTTTTCTTCAATACCCCGAACGATTTCTTCCGCTTCCTGTTCACGACCGTGGATAAACAACCAACGAGGACTCTCCGGCACCGTTCGACGAACCAGCAAAATAAGCAGTCCCAAAACCAAGCCGAGAAAAAACGTCAAACGCCAACCAATATCTGCCGGAAATAAGTCCTCATCCAAAGCTACGATAGAAAGCAAGGCGCCACCTGCGGCGCCCAGCCAAAAAGTCCCGTTAATAATTATGTCTATTCGGCCGCGATAGTTTGCAGGAATCAACTCATCCACTGCCGAGTTAATCGCTGCATATTCACCACCGATACCTGCACCGGTGATAAACCGTAAAACAAAAAACATCCAGGCTTCAGTCGTCAACCCGGTGAGGGCGGTTGCCGTGAGATAAACGCCCAAAGTAATCATAAACAGTTTGCGCCGACCCCAACGATCTGTCAGGTGTCCGAATAATAATGCACCCAAACACGCTCCGAGCACATATAGTGCTGCCGCCGTACCAGACACTTCCGCATCGGTAATATCAATCCCGCTTCCTGCTTCGGATAATCGGGTGGTGATATTTCCAACGATGGTGACTTCAAGACCGTCTAGAATCCAGACGGTGCCTAGACCAATCAGAATTTTTACGTGCCAACGCGCCCAGGGTAAGCGATCCAAACGAGCTGGGATATCGGTTTCGATTGTCTCATATTGAGTTCGTGCCACTGCGACTCCTCCTTGTTCATGAGGTGATGGCATGTAGTGACCATCATGCTCAAGTGTCGACAGCCTTTACCGAGGGCTCGAAGTGCTAGCTTTGAGCTTTCCCAGCTACAAAGCTGGGATGTAATTGAGCCTATGTGACAACGAAAAAAAGAGAAACAGAGACCTTAGCCTAGACAAGAGCTAGACAGATGCGTGATGGTGTTGATGGCTCGGGGCCAGAGACCAGTTTGCTCCTTCAGTCCCACGTGGCCCGCGAAGAGCTCCCCTGTGTAGAAGGATCTGACCGTTTCCGGTTTCAGTCAACGGTGCTTGTTCAACATCGCAACCCAGCTATGAAACTAGACGGATATCTTGCGACGCCGCAGTAAGAACATCGGCACCCAGATGCAGATGGCAGCAAGTGCCATCGCTACACCGGCTAGAGCTGGGGCCGAATAACTAAAACCTGTAGCAATAACCGAGCCGCCAATAAACGCTCCGGCGGCGTTCGCGAGGTTCAGGGCCGCGTGATTCAATGCGGCGGCCAAGGTTTGGGCGTCTTCGGCGACTTCCATGAGGCGTATTTGCAGTATGGGGCCCAAACTGGTGCCGAAGAATCCTGCAACCCCAAAGTTGATAATGCCCAATACCGCATGACTGGATGCGAAATAGAATCCGGTGAGCAGCAACGCGATCATCGATAAAACAAAGACGATCCCAATTTCCAGGTTGCGATCAGCCACTCGTCCTCCAAACCAATTGCCTCCCACCGCGCCAATGCCGTAGACCATCAGCACCAGCCACATCCACTCGGGATCTAGTCCAGCACGGTCAGTCATGATCCAGGAAATGTAGGTGTAGATCGCGAACATGCCGCCGGAGCCTACAATGCCAATAGCCACGGTGAACCACACCTGACTTCGCTTTAACGCTCCCAGTTCGACCAGCGGGTTGGTGGGTTTCATCTCCGTCATGTGTGGCATCAAATACCACAGCATCGTACCTGCGGTCAGCCCAATGAGTGCCACAAGGGCGTAGGCGGAATGCCAACCCAAGGCTGAACCAAGCAGTTCAGCAGCCGGTACACCCGCCACGGTTGCTACAGATAGGCCCATGGTAATAAAGGCAACGGCTCGACCTCGCTGGGTAATGGGGGCCATCGAGGCCGAAGATAACCCGGCCACCGAGAAATACGCGCCGTGCGGAAACCCTGCGATGAACCGGAAAATAAGCAGCGTATCGTAGGTTTGAGCCAAGGCTGATAGGCCGTTACCGACTACAACGGCCAAGATGAGCCAGAGCAATAACCGTCGGCGCGGTAACGGCCCGGTCAACGTAGCGATAATGGGCGCACCAACCACCACGCCGAGCGCATAGGCGGTAATGATACTGCCGGCGGCATCTTCAGAGACTTGCAGATCCGATGCAATCGTACTGAGCAAGCCCATTGTGACAAACTCAGTGGTTCCAATGGCAAATGATCCAAAAGACATGGCTAGCATGACCGCCAAACGGCGATGCTCGCTAATCTCGGTCTGCCGAGGACGTGGCCGACGTTGCGGAGTCCATGTCGAGTAACGATTGGTCACATAGCAAACTCTAACAGTGGGCGGTGTGGTATGGCCTAGCTCAGGGAGCCCACAGGCTTGGTGCTCCGGTTGTCGGAGCTGCTAAATGACCATGTTAGAAAATGGCTGACCACAAATCTGATGCCCCACGATGTCGCAGGTCATAAGCTAGGGGCGGGGTTCATTGTTGGACAACAAGAGCACAAACCACTGTGCCACTCCCAGGACTGCAGCTTTTTAATACCAGAAGAGCCGGCCACCAGAACACTGGTGACCGGCCCTTAAATATCTGAGCTTATGCTTTGACAGCTACATCCGGTCTCGTCCCCTGCTAATTCTTACGATGCGACGGATGCAGTCGGCAAGAATGGCTGCTGCAATGACAAATAGCACGATGGCCACTGCATTAGGCTGGCCCGAAACCGTTAGAAACCGCACCCCGACGGCTGTCAGGAACGCGGTGATAATGAGTTCAATGGAAACCGCAAAAAGTCCAAATCGGGTGGCTGACTTTCCATGTTCAGGGTCCGGTTGTTGAGGCTGTTGATCAGTTGCAGGAGCCATGATCCTCCCCTTCTTTCCCATTACTTTGGAAAATTGCTATACCCTTCACCGTAGTGTGCCAGGCATAACTTCGGAAGAGCAGCGTTAGGAGCCCTGATCAGCGGTGTTCGGGGTTCAGGACCGAGGGATCTGGCTCATCAAGTGCTGAATAGTCGATCTCAATATCATCACCCTTGAGGGTCACCGGCAACTCCATCGGGCTAAATCCATCGCCTTTGAATGGCTCATAGGTTGATTCGTGTTCATCTGACCAGTCTTCATCCGCTTCGTCACGGACCTTATAGGTGACATTGATCGAACCTTCCTCGATGCGAGCTACTATCGGGCCAGAGTACTCAGTGATGTCGAAGCTTGAATCATACCCTGACTCATCTTCGGCAGGCTCCAGCACCACTTCGGGTTTTGTTTCCCAGCTTCGCTCAATATCTGTGATGGCATTCCACAGGGTGTCCTCCCAGCTGGCGGCCTCACAGTCTTCCAACCGGATGTCCTTATCAGCGATACAGGATTCCAGACGCTGTTCTATTTCTTCGATGACGTCGTCTTCGAATTCAGCGGTGTAATGCTGACTGAATTCAATGGGGTCACTGGCTGTCTCACCCGGGGTGACGGTCAACTGCAGGTCTTCTCCATGGGAAAGATATTTACTGCCTTCCGGTGCTGTAAATGTGTAGGTACCAGGCAGTAGCACCTGGCCGAGGTCCTGTGCCTGTTCGTCCAGCTCATCGGAGTCTATTTCCGATTCGAATTCGTCGGTGTCAACATCACTGTCCGTTGTCTCGGCATCTTGGCCGGAGGGTTCAATATCAACTTCTACACCATTGACCGTCAGTTGCGATGGGCCTGAGGCATACAGCGCCCGACCAGCCAGATCTCCGCCATCAAGCGTCCAATCGCTAAACACTACCGCTTGGCGTCCGGATTTCGCTAAAACCAGCTCTACCGGATAGGACTTGCCAGACTGGAAGATTTCAGCATTTACCGTGGCCCTGTCACCGTCCCGGTCGACCTCGCCCAGCTCGAATCGGTCCGGGCGATCTTCTGCGGCCTGATAGACCTCATCGGTCACCAATACCCGCTGCTCATCGGTCACATTAGGACCAATTGCTTCAATGGCATCTTCGGCGCGACCGTCAACAATGGCCTGTAAATAGGCTTCGGCGGTGTCCTCCGGACCAAACACGGTCCGGGCCAGCACCGCGTGGGCAATCCATGCACCAGCGGCAACAACGACGACGCCCAGCCCCGAAAACAGCAACACTTTGCTTCGCTTGGACATAGCACGCGGTTCAGAAGCGGCGCTACCAGCTGCACCCCACTCATCCTCGGGCTGATCTCGCATTTGTTCCACAGGTGCTGCCGGTTCCATACGTTGGGTCTGGTCCACCGGCGGCCCATAAGTATCAGTGCGCGCGATGGCCGGTGGAAGTGTAAGCCCCACTCCGAGCACCCGCACTAGTTCGCGGGGCATCCGTTGCACAAGGGATGGCATCAGGTAGATGGCCAGAAGTTGTACCACGACACCGATGACTAGCCACACCAAAAAGCCCCAGGCAGCTGAATGCAAGCTGATCCGCAGGCTCTCGTCTTCCAGGTATAACGTTGCATAAAAACCATTGGCTGTGGTGATAAGTACCCCGGTTACTAAGTAAGTGGCGGGCAGAACTATCCAAGCCCACCCAGCATGTGCATGGAACCGGGTGCGCAGACTCCACCGAATAGCAACAATAAATAAGGCGAGCAACAGCACCACGAGCGCGGTGACCCAGGCACCAACCGGGGCCGAGAACATAGTGAAGAGCTCACTGGTTCCACCCCAAATGTCTTCATTGGAGGTAAAAACCGTGGGGATGAAGTGCATCATAGAAAAGCTGAAGAAACCCACGGACAAAAACGCAAACAGTATAAAGATCGCGCCATCAGTTTCACCTTTGATCAGCGCCGTGACCAACGCCACCAGGGCACAGAGCACAGCTATACTCACCACGTGTTCAAACACCGCAGCGATACCGGTCAATGCCCGCTGCAGAACCACTCCTCGTTTCGGAAGCAACAGCAGGTAGGTAATGGCCCCGACCAGCACGGTGGCAACAAGAAAACCGGGTATCGAGGCTGAGTGTGCCCAAGCCCGACCGACGTCGAAATCAGTCTCATAAAACCGGAACCGAACGGCACTGGCAAGAATGGTGACTACCGTGGCAAATGCCAGCCCGGATAATCCAGCCAACATGAGCCGCACGCCAACCTGTGGTGCCCGCTGGTTACCTCCCAGGAACCGCTGTGTGGCAACGACCGCAGCAATACCGCCAGCCGGTACCAGCCACGGAACGAAAAACAGTGTGCCACCACCGGCGAATCCGCCAAACGCATTAATCTCAACACCAAGAGACAGCGGAGACAAGAACCCCATGCTCAACAACTGGAAAGTCATGACAATCCAGGACGGACTGTCACCGATAATGTCGTACAGCTCCAGGTCGGAATCCACCATTTCAGGCGAGTTGAATCCGATGTATAAAAAGGCAGCCGTAATGCCGGCCATCACCAGTGCACCGCCAAAAAATACCAGCGGAATCAAAAACGTGCGTGCCCAAGCCAACGGTGGGATTTGTTTCAGAAACGGTGGTAATGATGGCGGAGGTGGCGGCGCCTGATTTGAAACAGGCCCGGACGACTCCATTGATTGCTGTTGCGTCCAGTCACCTGGACCAGACGGTTGAGGCGGGTTTTCCGGTGGCTGCTGCGACATAGTACCGCGTTGCTCCTCTTCTGTGACGTGATGAGTAGCTTCCAAAATGAGTGAATGTGTGCAGACATCTTAGACCGTGCACCGAGACAGAGACCAGGTATTACCATCTGCAAAGAGAGAATTGGGCCTATTCTCAGGGTGGAATAGACCGCCTTGAAACCTTAGGGTTAGTATTAGCCATTATTTCTGGTTATCAATGGGTAATACTGCGCGGAGGGGTTGAATAGCATGAGCACAGGGATCATTACGGTTGGGGTAGACGGTTCGGAGCCATCGAATGTAGCACTTCAGTTTGCTATTGAGGAAGCTACCCGTCGTGATGCAGTGCTTCGGGCAGTAACCGTTTGGGAGGCCAGCACGCTGTATACCGCAGGAGGAATTGCCGAGCTGGTAGAACAGCGCTATGACGAATATGCCGAAGCCACCCGCGCGCTACAGGATGAGGCCCTTGATCCGGTGCTTGAGCAAGTCGCAGCAGACCAACGACCTAAAATCGACCGGTGGATCGTCCAGGGCGATCCGGGTTATGGGCTCGTAGACTCGTCCAAGGACACCGATCTGCTTATTGTAGGAACAGAGCATAAAGGGCTGCTCAAGCGTATGACCGTGGGGTCGATCAGCAACTACTGCACACGATACTCCCAGATCCCGGTAGTTGTTGTGCCCTTTGTGCGCCAGTCCCAGCGCAGCTAACATTCCGTCTCGGTAATACGCTGCCGTATTCCGCCCTGCCCATAAAAAGGCAGGGCTTTTGCCTGCTTCGGGTTGCCATGAGAATCAGAGCTACCGTTTTGATGCGACTGCGAAACCAAAGAATACAGTATTGGGCAATTTGAGAACTGGCTCACTATCATCAAAAGCATTTTGCTCAAGAACCGGGAAATCGTGTTGCACAACTCACTATGTTTTCGCAGTATGTGGTCTATATCGCATCACATACGTTCTTCGAAGGGGTTCAACTGACGTGCCATCCGACTCATATCGCTAGTTCGGGCCGTCACAACTCCATCACGCGGAACGACCATACATAGCCACCACCATGGCTGTCATTTGTTAGGACACTTATGCAGGCACGAAAACTGCCATCTATCCCCATCGCCCTGTTACCCATCCTCATCCTGGTCGTGATGGCACTGGTCTCCATCAGTTTCTGGGAAATCGACATGCTCATCCCCTTGATGGCTGCCATCACCGCCGCCGCTCTCATCGCCAAAGCACTTGGCTACTCCTGGCATGAGCTCGAACAGTCAATGGCCCAGGGCGTCAGCAGGGCACTACCGGCTGTATTCATCCTGTTTCTGATCGGCACCATCATCGGAACATGGCTTGAAGGTGGGCTGATCCCCACCATTATTTACTACGGACTAACTGCCATCTCACCCAAGATTTTCTTGGCACTTGCCTGCCTTGTCCCTGCAGTTGTATCACTGGTCTTAGGCAGCTCGCTCACCACCATCGCCACTGTCGGCATCGCATTCATGGCCATTGGCGAAGGTATGGGCTTCCCCGCTCCCCTTGTCGCCGGAGCCGTCATCTCGGGTGCATTTTTCGGCGACAAACTCTCCCCGTTGTCCGATACCACAAACCTGGCAGCAGCAATGGGTGGCGTAAAACTCTTCGACCACATCCGCCACATGCTCTGGGACACTATTCCAGCTCTGATCATCAGTGCAGTTCTCTACTGGATTATCGGTGGCTCCGTTGCAAACTCCACTCCCAATAGCGAGCAGCTGGAAACACTCATTGACGGACTGGACTCACAGTTTGTTATACACCCGCTACTCCTACTCGTCCCGGTGGTAGCGATCTCACTGATCCTGCTAAAAATGCCAGCCCTGCCAACACTGTTGCTCATCTCCTTGATGGGAGCGTTCACCGCACTGTTAGTTCAAGGAAGCTCAGTCACCGACATCTTGCAGTCTATGGCCTCTGGTTACTCCTCAGGTACCGGAATCGAGTTTATTGATGAGTTACTCTCCAAAGGTGGCATTGACTCCATGCTTAGTACCATCGCCCTGGTTGTCGCTGCTACGGCACTGGGTGGCATCCTCGAAGCAACCGGGGTATTCAAAGTCATTGTCGGAACACTCATCAGCCGTATCAAACGCCCTGGTTCCATGGTTGCCGGCTCCCTAGCCTCCGGTTTCGCCGTAGCATTTGCCAGCGGAGAGCAATACGTATCCATCCTGCTACCGGCACGAGCATTCGTTGAACCCTATAAAAAGATGGGCCTGTCACCGCTCAATCTCACCCGAACAGCAGAAGCAGTTGGCACCGTAGGCATCAACCTGGTTCCATGGTCGGTTCCGGCCGTCTTTGCCGCCGGAGTATTCGGGCTGGACGCAACCGAATTCATCCCGTATATCTTCTTCGCCTTCCTGGTACCACTGATCAACCTCATCTACGCGTATACCGGCTTCACTATCAAACGCGTAGCCCCGGAGGATGACAAAAGCCTCGTCAACGCTTAGAACACCGAAACACCACAAAGGAACGCAATCACATATGCCACAGAAAACAGTTGATCTGCAGTTACGAGCCGCACTGGCCGCAGTACCGGCTTATAAACCAGGCAAACCACCAGCAGAAGTCCCAGGGCTGGAGCCATATAAGCTCTCATCCAACGAGCACTTCCTGCCACCGCTACCAGAAGTCATCGAAGCGTTGACGGATATTCCCAATCCAGCCCAATACCCTGATGCCACTGCTGGCGCTCTAATCGGCGAGCTAGCCAATTATCTGCAAGTACCTGCAGACCACGTCACCGTCGGTGCTGGCGGGGCAGAAGTTTTGATGGCACTGGCACACATCACCCTGGAAGCCGGAACCGAGGTCATCTACCCTTGGCCAAGCTTTGAACTGTATCCGCAAGCCTCTGCCGTCAATGCTGCCGAACAAAAACCCATCGCGCTGACCCCAGAATTCAAACACGACCTACCTGCGATGGCCCAAGCCATCAGCGAGCGCACACGATTAATTCTGTTATGTTCTCCTAACAACCCAACTGGCCCAAGCATCAGTAATGACGAATTCGAAGCCTTCATGGCACAGGTACCTTCAGACGTACTTATTGTCCTTGATGAAGCGTACTGGGAGTTCAATACCGATTCGACGGCGGTTGATGGGCTAGCCGCAACCAAGAAGTACGACAACCTAGTGCTCGTACGCACCTTCTCCAAAGCACATGCCCTGGCAGGGTTCCGGATCGGCTACGCGGTTGGCAACCCACAGGTCATCTCCACCTTGCGAAAAGCCTTGGTTCCCTTTGGTGTCACCCAGCCCAGCCAAAACGCTGCTATTGCTTCGTTGCGAAACGTTGATCAGGTTTTGGACCGTGCACAATCCATCGCAACAGCACGCGATGAGTTTGCCGAGGCCCTACGAGCACAAGGTTGGTATGTTCCAGAGGCCCAAGCAAACTTCGTATGGTTACCGTTAAGAGACCTCTCCGCAGCCTTCGAAGAAGCCTGTCTGGCACAATCACTGGCCGTGCGAAACCTTATCGACGGCGTGCGCATTAGTGTCGGCCCACCCGAAGGCATGCAACGAGTTCTCAAAGTAGCCGCTGACTTCAGGCACCAGCACTACCGCAGCTAAGGAGTCAGTTCTCGAAGGTAACCGAATCCATAGGTTCAGTGTTGACCGTCAAAGAAAAGACATCAGGACGTGCATAGTGTCCTACGGCGTCGAAATCTAAGTGGCCTTTGGTCTTCTGGTCCAGGTCAATATCGGCATAAAGGATTGTCTCTTCGTCAAATACCGGGCCCGCTAAGACTTCGCCTAAAGGATCCACGATTATGCTGCCACCGCGCATCAGGATATCTCCGTTGGGTGGTTCAAAATCAACAGGGTGGTCTTCTGGAAAATCGTCTCGTGTTAGGTATTGGCAAGCAGAAAGGACAAATACCCGTCCTTCTAAAGCAATGTGGGTCATGCTCGCCTGCCATGCGGGGCGATCATCCGCTGTTGGGGCGCAATAGATTTGGACACCCTTGGCATACATGGCCTGGCGCATTAGTGGCATATAGTTTTCCCAGCAAATGACTGAGCCAACCTTTCCGACAGGGCTGTCCATGGTGTCTAGGGTCGACCCGTCGCCAAATCCCCATACCAGACGCTCTATTCCTGTTGGCATCAGCTTGCGGTGTTTTCCAACTAAGCCGTCGTCGGGTGAGATGAGCAGAGCCGTGCAATAAAGAGTGTTGCCAGCTCGCTCAACCACTCCAATAACCATCGACACATTGTGATCGCGCGATGCCTTTATAAGACGACCAACCTCAGGGCCATCCAAGGTAACGGCACCATTACTGTAACGAAGAAATTCTTCTCGTCCGCGGGGCGTGCGGAAGCCAACCGCGGCACCAAATGCTGATCCCTTAGGGTAACCACCAATAAACGCTTCGGGGAAAACCACCAGTTTCGCACCTTGGGTCGCGGCTTGCTCAATGAACCTTTCAGCCTTGCTCGTCGAAGCGTCGGCGTCGAATGGTACTGAGGCACTTTGAATAACTGCTACTTTTTGCACGCCTTCCTCCTTTTGGTCGTCACGACGATCATCGACCCAATTGGATTCCCCGCCGTTGGAAATGCTCAACCCAATCAAACGGAAATCTTCTCCGATAGCTCGGCTTGATGGGAGTGACCCACTTTGTCGTCGGTAACGCCACCACGTTCAAACTAACTAGTCACTAATAACACTAGGTCCCGTCAAGTGCCCTCACAACAGAGGATCTGGGGGAGGATGGCGCGGATTGATGCTCTGCTGCGGCTAAGCCCGCTGGTCTTCCAATACTGCATGCGCAGCCCAGGCACCAGGCATACCGTGAACCCCGGCACCGGGTGGAGTGGCAGAAGAACAGATATAGAGGCCAGGAACGCCCATCCGGTATGGTTCCAACGTCAAGCCACCGCGCATCAACGACTGCAAACCAGTCATAGAACCACCCGCAATATCGCCGCCCACCAGGTTTGGGTTCCACTGCTCCAATGCAGCCGGATCCCAGATCTTTTTATCCACGACCGTGGCGCCAAAACCCGGGGCGAACCGTTCCAACTGCCCGGCAATAGCATCGGCCACATACTCACGGTCCGAGGCCGCTGGTCGATACCCATTGGGCACATGCGTATACGTCCACAGCACATGCTTACCCTCTGGCGCACGGGAAGGATCAGCAACCTGCGGCTGGGTAACCATCACAAACGGGCGATCAGGAATACGCCCGGCATTGACCTGGGCTTCAGCCAGCCGAATCTCAGCAGCACGACCGCCAACATGCACCGTGGTTGCCGAAGCCACCCGATCATCAGCCCAGGGCACAGGACCATCAAGCAGCCAGTCGACTTTATACACGCCCGGCCCATACCGCCACCGCTGTAAACGTTGCACTGTTGTTTCGGGCAGGTCACGCAGCTGTTTACCACGCATGACTAAAGCCTGCGATGGGGTCACGTCTAGCATGGTGGCCCGGGCAGCAGGCAGCTCATCAAGATCAGTGACCTCATGGTTGGTGAAGAACTTTCCACCGTATTCAGTGATCATCTTGACCAATGCGTTCACCAGTGAGCCGGTGCCACCTTCAATGACCGGCCAGCCACGAGTCATACCCAGCGCAGAAAACAACACCCCAAAGGACGAGGTAAACGGGTGGCCCAACGGAGTATTAGCGTGAGCTGCAGAACCGGTAAATAATGCGCGGGCAGGTTCTTCACGAAACGCTGTGCGCACAAACCAGGAGGACGGCGGCGTCGACAACATACCGAATTGAGCCATCTTGACTGGACGATCCGGAAACCGCAGCAGCGGCCGCATAATCTGGTCAAGATAATCATCAATGGAGTTGACGATACCGCGGTGAATCAGACGCCATACGGTGGAGTCGATACCCAAGCCACGAGCAGTGGCACGCACATCCCGATGCAGAATAGCAGCAGGGCGATCATCAAACGGATGGGCCATCGGATACTTGGAATGCAGCCACTTCAACCCATAATCTTCGAGCCCAAGATGCCGAAATATCGGAGAGGCAACACCAAACGGGTGGGCTGCCGCACCTAGGTCGACAATTGAACCATCACCAAACACATCAGCCGATGCTGCTGCCCCACCGATCTGAGCATTGCGTTCGTAAACGCGAACGTGCCATCCTGCTTGAGCCAATAATGCCGCAGATGTCAGTCCGTTCGGGCCTGAGCCCACAATATTTGCGTGCGGCCTTGCCGTGACAGACATGCGTTAGCTCCTGAGAAACAACCCGATGCTAGTAATGGAAATTGGTTTCAACCAATTTACCGCATCGGCGATGTGCTCGGCACGCTGGCTACGACCCCACCAAATTCTTAGGCATCCAACACAGACCGGGAAATAGCACGCACTGATTTTTGGCCGGAAAGCGTCATGGTGATGTCGAGGTCTGCTATGAGGTTTTGTAAAACCTCTTGAACTCCTTGTTCTCCTGCTGTGGCCAAACCATACATACAGGGCCGTCCAACCAGTACGGCTTGCGCACCCAAAGCAAGTGCCTTGAGAATATCTGCGCCTCGTCGAATGCCACTGTCCATCAGAAGCGGAATCTGGCCTTGGACCACATTGCTTATCTGCTCGAGCGCATCCAGGGCTGCCACTGCACCGTCTACTTGTCGTCCGCCATGATTGGAGACGATGATGCCATCGACATTGTATTCAAGGGCCATCTTTGCATCGTCCGGATGCAAAATACCTTTCAAAATGATGGGTAACGAAGTGTGTTCGCGTAAGAAAGCGAGATCTTCCCAGCCCAACCCCACATTGCCAAAAACTTGGGTCCAATGCATGATGGCCGCGGTGGGATCCTCTTGCGGTGACTTTTCCAATTTTGCACAGAAGGCTGGGTCGGTGAAATAGTTGCCAACGCCTTCTCCCATCAGAAACGGCAAGTAGACGTTTTTGAGGTCGTATTCGCGCCAGGCCATCATCGGTGTATCAAGGGTTACAACGATTGCAGAATAGCCGGATGCTTCTGCACGGCGCAGGAAACTCGCGGTGACATCTGGGTCGCTTCCCCAGTACAGCTGAAACCAGCGTGGTGCATCCCCGAGTTCTTCGGCAACCCGCTCCATGGGAACGGTAGAAGCTGAGCTTATGATGTACGGGACGCCAAGTGTTTTGCAAGCTCGTGCTGAGCCGAGGTCACCATCTTCGTGAATGATCGATTGCACGCCGATCGGGGCATGAAGGACGGGAAATGGAAACGTCTGCCCAAAAAGTTCTACTTCTAAGTCCCGCTCTCCTACATTCTGCAGCATCCGCGGAACGATTTTCCGGCGATCAAAAGCCTCAAGGTTATCCCGCATGGTACGTTCGCCGCCGGCACCGCCTGCGATGTAGTAGTACGGACCGTCATCAAGGGTTTCGCGAGCGCGTTCAGCCCATTCTTCCGCTATAACCGGAAGCCTATGTGGATCCGGATTGGGCATGGTTTTATACAGATTGAACTGAATGCTGTCGCCAAAATTTGCCATTGCGTGCCTCGCTTTTCCTAAACTTTCGACCGTTTCATACAGGTATCAGTCTCCAGCAGATAAGGGGTCTACGTCTATAGTCGGCAGCTTTGCAGCATTATGGCTAAGAAAAGAAGTCCTCTTTTGTGGCGTTGGGGTGTTGGACAAGTACACGCGGCACAGTATCTTCTCCTTAAAATCCATACAGATAAGGAGACCACTGGCATTGCAAATGCCCCGCCCTACCCATACATGGTGAGACTCAGGTTTCTACCGAACAATACCTGGAAGCAACAACAACATACTGAGTAATAGCAGTACCCGAACGTATGCCGATGTGGTGTGCCGGAGACCACAAAGAAGTAGACTTCAGACAATTGCAATCTCATGCTTTGCAAAGATTGAGGTCTATATGTGCCGCTGGCTCGCCTATCTTGGCTCAGCTATCCCGCTTGAGGATGTGCTGGTAAAACCAAACCACTCGCTGATTGATCAGAGCTTGCGAGCGCGACAATTGTTCTTGCCCAACAGCTCGCTTGCATCCGAATTTCTGGACAGTGCTTTTCCCACCAATGGCGATGGGTTCGGCATGGCATGGGCAGGTCGTGAAGGAACACTCGGCCAGTATCGACAGATCGGCCCTGCTTGGGACAACCAGAATCTTCAACATCTCGCCGCACAGCTCGAATCTGGGTGTTTTCTCGCCCATGTTCGCGCCGCGCCCGGTGGCACGGTCTCCGAACAGAACTGCCATCCGTTCGTACATAACGACTGGATGTTTCAACACAATGGCGATGTCCCGGCTTTCTCCGATTTGAAGCGAGAGCTAACTTTTGATGTTAATCCGGAACTCTACCCATCAATCCTTGGTAATGGCGATACCGAAGTCTGCTTCTATTTAGCTTTGACATATGGTCTCGCCAAAAATCCTGTAGAAGGCATGACGCGAATGGTCGAACGGGTGGAGCGTGCCCGAGCCGAACACAAGATCACCGATCCTTTTCGGGCGACCATGTGTGCCTCCGATGGGACAAGATTGATTGTGCTTCGTTGGGTAAGTCCCGATGTTGAGGATATCTCTGCTCCTACGCTGTATCACGCCGCCGGGCCGACGATGCTGCACACCGTCGATGGAGACACCGATACGCTTCCCAAAGACGCGCAGCTTGTAGTCTCCGAACCACTGGAATTGCACTGGAGCAAACATGTGTGGCACGAAGTGCCGGCCGGATCTATCGGCATCTTCCGACCGGGACAATCTCCTGAATTCACGCCTGTGCACGCGAACTTAGCCTGAGAAACGGAACACTGAGAAAGGAAACCTGTACGGGAGCACAACCAGCATAAGATCACACTATGGACGTTTTCAGTGTGACACCGCAACTCTTACGTGACACTCTCGGTATTGAGCTATGGCGAGTCCCCATCGTAATCGCCTCAGCGATAATCATTTACCTTGTACTCCTGCTACTTCTTCGCCTCTTCGGTGCACGGGTACTCTCCGGTCTAACGGGATTCGACATTGTAGTAAGCATTACGCTCGGTGCCGTAGCAGGGCGCGTCATTCTCGGTCATCCACCCACACTAACGGCTGGAATCATTGGCTTGGTTACCCTGCTGTGCTGTGAGGCAATCTTCGGCCTAGTCCGCAGCAACGTTCGCATCCACCGGTCCTTCAACAATCAGCCAACCCTCGTATTAGCACACGGGCAACCTCAGCAGGACCTCATGCGCAAAGCGCACGTGACTACCAAAGACATCATGAGTAGCATTCGCCGCGAAGGAATCACCAACCTGAAAGACGTTCAGTGCATCATACTTGAACCTAGCGGCGTGATGAGCGTGCTTGGTTACCACAGTGTCTTGGATCCTGATGTGCTCTACGCAGTAGTCGGAGGCGAACGAGTACTGTCAAACGATAGTGTGAGACCGGACTAACCGGTCTGTACCTGTCTTGAATCGCTGCGTCGCGTCAACACAAGTGAATTCACAAGGGTCAAGCCCCACATGAAAAACAAGGGATCCCATAACAATGCGTGTCCGTACATGACTGGCTTGCTATAACCAGCCCCTGGACTAACCAGTCCGGTCAACATTGTCATAGCAGTGGCAGCATAGATACCACCGTAGAGAGTCAACCCGACGCCGCCTACCCAACTAACCAATCGCCAGAATCTTCGACCGCCAAGCTTGCCGTATTCAACTGCGACAGGGATGACCGCTGCCGCAGTTTTAACCAAGCCGATGCCGATGAGTACAACAAAAGTCTGGCCAGGTGTATGAAGTTGACTCACCACAGCCCAATGGCCGACGGTGTCTAACATCCATGTTCCACCGAAGGCCCAGTAAAAACTCCAGAAAGCGTGGCTCAATCCCAAGACTAGTGCGACCCAAACGAACGCCCTGCCTACTCGCATGCCACACTGCTGTCTACTCAGTAGATCCTTCAGAGGGCACCGATTTGAAGTTGGTATGAATCGGCTGAAAACATGTTCGACACCGTAAAGTCACCAGTTGCTGATCTTGGGTACAACGTGTAACCACATCACAATCGGGACACCGTAGACCATTCGTATGCCATAGGTCCCGGTAAGCCCACTGGCCACTCATGCCAACCGGCTGATACAACATCATATTGGCTGGAGGACGGGATGGGAGACCAGCATAACGTGGCATAATGTTGGCTCCGGTCTGTTCAAAGAATCCAAGGGCCTGGGTTTCGTCCGCAACAAACCCTTCTAGGTAGCGTGCACCGGTATCTACCACGAGCTCTGCTAGCTCGTCGAGGATTTTGGCACCAAACCCCATCCCGCGAAAATCGGGGAACACAAAAAACGCAGAAACGACTTGATGCGCCATAGCGGTTTTATACAACCGATCTACATCAACGGCAACTGAAGCGTCGTAATCAGGCACCTGAGGGTGAGTAATCACAGCACCGACCGCTACCCCATCATCACGATGGAATGCGTATGCACGAGTCGCTGGAGGTACCGATTCGGAACCCATCCGTTCCATAATCATATCTAGACGACGCTGCCGAGCCTCTTGTTCTCGTTGAACTTGATCTAACGATTTATACCCTGGAATGAACTCGGCTGCATGCTGGTGCATCAGCTCTTCGACTTCAGCGGTTATCTTCTGGTTGACTTTCAATTGCTTACCCTCGACACGCAGATGGATTAGCTTTACAGCTCTACTTTGACACACAATTTATTAACTCATGCTATAAATGTCCATCTTAACTCTTCTAACAGGCGCAGCTATAGACACAACCGGTAAGAAGCCAACTCGGAGCGAAAGGCGGATTAACAAGAGTCGAAACGAGATAACTTTTAGATCTTATAGCGCCTGCATCTTATGAAAACGTCGCTCTGGATGCTTCGAGTGAGTAGCGACTTCGATCGGACCCGCAACGATGTACTCATCCTCTGAGGCCCAGCGCAACACCCGCTCGTTAGACACCAGCCCAACGGGCTCTGGATTGAAAAACGAAACGACCTAACAAGGCCAGCATAATTCAGCAGCAAGATGTATGCCTCAGCTAGCCAACCACGTGAGCTTTTGGATCTCGCCTAATGGGTTAAACAGAATCTGGATGCGTCTATTGGAATTTCGTGATTGTAGGATAACTTCGGTTCGGGATAACCACCGGTCTACAGAGACTTGCTGATGATAAAGGTCTTCGACCTTCTGCCGAATCTCATCCCTGGTGTAATCCTGGAAGACATTACTACTGAAAAGCTGCTGCGCTGTGTTGTATTCCCATGACTCCATGAGTTGGAAAAACGAACGGAGCGTGGTTTCCGCGGAAGCATCCAGCCCCGGCAACGTTGCCACCGGAGCTGCTTTTTCGCGGTGCTGCATCGGCTGGTAGGAAACAGCACGAACAAGTTCTTCGAGTACCGGCTGGGCAATCATTTCGCCGGGGAAATATGTACGGTTGCCCATAATGGCAATACCGAGGCCGGTTTGGGTATGCCATCGCATATGCGAGCCGAAACCGGGGTACCCGCCGGAGTGATAGAGGAATTCACCAAGTTCGGTATTCCACCGATAATGCAACCCGTAGCCATAGCCTTCATAACTCACCGATTCGGCATCTGCCGAAGCTTCGTAGAATACCCGTGGGTTTTGTATTGCCTGCAGTATGGCATCATGACTTGCCAACACGTCACCGCGCAGACACCGGTACCTTGCTCCTCGTAAATGCATCATCCAGCAACCAATGTCGGTTGTGGTGGACCAGATCCCACCGATGGGTGAGAAAGCACCCGGGCCAGTCGGCTCCACCGGCCGTAGCGTTCCATCAACGTTTTGATGCATCCCCTGCACGCTGGCGCTGCTGGCATTCAGAGTAGAGCCATCAAGTGCTAAGGGATCGAGCACTGCGTCATGCAGGAGTTCTTCAAACGGTTTGCCGGCTACTTGCTCTATGACTGCTCCCAGAATTGCATAGCCGAGATTGGAATACTCGTAGTTGACCCCGGGAGCTTGGTTGACGATCAGCGGCTGGGAAATCAGGTCAATAAATGCCTCGCGTGACATGGCTTCAAGACGGTCTGCCCAGGCGTCATCCGTTGGCAGACCAGTTGTCATCGTCAACGCATGTTCAATTGTGGCATCGCGCAACACAGGTGAGAGCTCTGGCAGTACTTCGTGCAGTGGGGTCTCAATACTCATGTTGTGGTGATCTTGCAACACAGTCAAGGCGGTTGCGGCGGTGAAAGACTTCGTCATCGAAGCAATACGGAATCTGCGCCACTGCCCGGGTCCTGGATACACATCATTTGCATCAATGAATACCCAGCCGATCTCAGTGACATCGGGGTAGCTGGCCAGACGCTTTTCAAGTAGTGCTTGGCTATGTTGTATGAGTTCGGGTGCATACTTCAATCAAGACTCCCTCGTGGCTGAGTGGATCTGTTCAGCATCGTCTTCAAAAGGTGCAATCTGGGCATACACTTCGTCGCCGAGCATTGCCCCAAGCGATTCCTTACGTGATTTTTTCTTTGACAACATCCACATGATTACGCCCAAGATCAGCCATGCGCCCAGCATCAAATATTCTGCCGGCCAGACCAGCGAAGCGCCCGTGCCCGGAACGATCGCCCACACGATGATCAGCAGAGCCCCGATACCTCCGATAGCTGGTAGCCAGCTGAATTTGGAAACATATGGGCGGTCCATTTTTGGATAGCGTGACGGCAACTTATACTTTGCCACCACGACCATGAACCACACCAGGCCCAAATACACGCCACCTGTGTCGAGAAACCAAACAATAGCACCGGGACCAATCCAGCCAAGCGCCAGCGTTACAGCTGTTGTAAACAGCAGTGCATTTGTCGGGGTGCCGTGACGAGGGTGTAGTTTCGCCAATCCCGATGGCAACATCTCAGCGCGTCCCATCGCGACTATAATTCTGGAACTGGCCACGAATAAACCTAAGAAACTGGTGAGCAGACCCAGCATGGCAATGGCATAGGCCCCGTGCGACAACAAGGTATACCCCGCCATTTCAAACGCTGAGACGGTGCCCAATTCCATGTCGGCAACTTCTTGCCACGGGTACACCCAGGCGGTTGCTGCCAGCACAACACAGTAAAACAGGCCTGCTCCGATCACGGTGAATACCACAGTGAACCCCGTCTTTTTGGGTGTGAGTTTAGAGTCTTCTGCAAGGACCGCTACCAGTCCAAAGCCGGCTAAGAATGTCATCGAGGGGATGATGAATCGGAGGGTATCAGCTAGTGGATTCTGGTCGGCATAATACGCGGGGAAGAAATTGTCCGGGCTTCCTGATGCGAACCCGACCACGGCTAAGGAAACTCCGATAACGATAATCCCAAAGAACATCACCAGCTGCACCTGACCGCCAATATTGACACCAAACCAGTTCAGAACAAGCAGGATCAGAGTAAGAATCACGCCTGCTCCCAAGATGGGCAGGGTAACGGTTTCATCGTTAATGGTGTAGAGCGGGATTTCTGCGAAACTCGGGAAGAACCGTTCCAGCAGATACCCGAATGCCGTCACGTAGAACGCTAATGATGAGACATAGGCACCGATCAGCATCCAACCTGTGAAGAATGACGACCGGCGACCAAGGGCAATGTAGGAAAACACCACTTCCCCGCCAGCTCGCGGAAAAGCGGTGGTTAATTCTGCATATGCTAAGGCAACGAAAGCCGCCAAAACGACGGCAACTGCCAACCCGAGCACGACGCCACCGGCGCCATGTTCACTAAAGAGCGCGGAGTTGGTGTAAATCCAGCTTGCGCCAAGTACACCAGCCACTCCGAAAGCGAGAAGTTGAAAAAGCCCGAGCGTTTTCTTGAGTTCTTGTGGCCGTTCCATCCTATGTCCTTCCTGACGTTGAAAGAGGCATGACGAGGCCTTAGTTAAGTACTACCTC
>DXHA01000047.1 GCA_019113675.1 Candidatus Yaniella excrementigallinarum | reverse complement strand
GGCGAAATGGCCTCGCGCATTGTTGAAACCGCCTGGTTGGCCGTAGAAGAAACCGAAAACCAACTCGATCAACTCAGCCAGGCCCAAGTGGTTGATGCCGGCGCCACCGGGCTGTTGTTGGTTTTTGATGCCCTGCGAGCCACCATCCGGGGCGAATTTCTTGACCCAGAAATCCTCGAGTCCATCCACGGCTTCCACGTGGCACACCCACACGTCCACCAGGACATGGATGTCGCTGAAGCTTATGAAGTCATGTGCTCACTGCAATTGACCCCGCTGGATGCTGCCACCTTGCGTATTGGGCTCAACGAAATCGGCAACTCGGTCATCATGAGCCCTATCAACACCGTGGAAGACGATAACGGCACCATCCGATGGCGAGTTCACGTTCACGTAACTGAACCCGATGACGCCATGCGCCTGATCAGGCCTCTGGGTATTAGCGAAAATCTTGCCATCACCCCGTTGCACGCAAACGCCATCGATGACCCAATATGCGCCAACGGCGCGGAAGCCAGCACAGAAAATCACAACTAGTGGACCCGTTCAAACAGCCACTTGCACCCTTACTGGGTGAAAAAACCGCAAACCTGCTGGCCAAACATCTGTCCATCACCACCACAGGACAAGCACTCAACTACTTTCCCCGCCGCTACATCGAACGCGGGGAACTGACCCCGGTCACCCAGTTACCCCTGGGGGAGCAGGTTACCGTCATCGCCCGCGTTGTGACCGCGACCCGGCGCACCATGCGATCACGTCGCGGTTTTTTAGTGGACGTAACCGTTTCCGATGAATCCACTGACACCGGGCTACCCGGCACACTATCAATGGCCTTTTTCAACGGCTGGGCCGCAGAACAACAGCTCAAACCCGGTGTGCTTGCCATGTTCCATGGCAAAACCTCCACCTACCGCGGCCAGCTGACCCTCAACAACCCCGACTTCACGGTACTGGACGAAGAACACGAACCCACCGAAGCCGATCTGGCACCCATCCCGGTCTACCCGGCAAAAGCCAAACTGCCCACCTGGACAATCCGTTCTGCCATCGACACGGTGCTGGAAGCCATCAACTGGAAGGCCATCACCGATCCGGTGCCCCAAGACTTCCTGACCGCTCTAGAAGAACAACTCCCTGCCCTATCTACCGCCTACCAACACATCCATCGGCCACAAGAACTCGACCAGGCCCAACAGGCACGACGTCGCTTTGCCGCACAAGAAGCCCTCATCCTACAAACCCTGCTGGCACGACGACGGCAACGCAACCGCACCACTGTTCCAGCCACCGCCTACCCGCCAACCGACCACGGCATACTGGCACACCTGGACTCCCAATTACCCTTCGAACTTACCCAAGGTCAACACCAGGCCGGGCAACAACTGGCCGGCGAGCTCAACGACACCCATCCGATGTCACGGCTACTACAAGGTGAAGTCGGCTCAGGAAAGACCTTGGTTGCACTACGGGCCATGGCACAGGTCGTGGATGCTGGTGCACAAGCAGTCCTGGTGGCACCAACCGAAGTGCTGGCAGGCCAACATCATCGCTCAATCACCACCACACTGGGCAAACTAGCCACCGCCGGACAACTGACCTCATGGCAAGGACCGGCAACCGAAGTCGTATTACTAACCGGATCGATGACCGTTGGTCAAAAACAAGAAGCACTGCTAAAAATCACTACTGGACAAGCCGGCATCATCATCGCCACCCATGCAATATTCTCCGACAACGTGCATTTTGCCCAACTTGGGCTAGTGGTCATCGATGAGCAGCACCGGTTCGGTGTTGACCAGCGTGAGGCACTGCGCCAAGCCAATCCGGGCACACACATGCTGGTTATGACAGCCACCCCAATACCGCGCTCTGTAGCCATGACGGTGTTTGGTGACCTCGATGTCACCGTGCTGCACGGGCTACCATCCGGACGCAAACCTGTGACCACCCACCTAGCGCGGATGGCCCACGGCCCACAAATCATCAACCGCGTCTGGCAGATCATTGCCGAAGAATTGGCAGCCGGCCACCAAGCCTTTGTCGTATGCCCCAAAATTGATCCCTCAGATGCCCCCGTCGATGACGATGCCGATGATCTGTCATCTGATACCCATGCGGCAAACGTGGTAGAAATTACCGAAACACTGCAAGGTCTGCCCGTATTCGCCAACGCCAGGATCGCCAGCCTGCACGGCAGACAAGACCAACAAGACGAGATCATGGCGGCATTTGTGGACGGGACCATCGATATCCTGGTTGCTACCACCATTATCGAAGTCGGCGTGGATGTACCCAACGCCACCGTCATGGCCATCCTCGACCCGGAATATTTTGGTCTATCGACGCTGCACCAATTACGCGGCCGAGTTGGTCGTGGAGAAGCCGCGGCACGATGCTTCTTAGCCACCCGACTGCCCGATGGGCATCCCTCGCTAGATCGCTTAGCGGTAATCGAAGACACCCAAGACGGTTTTGAGATCGCTAAAGCAGATGTCCAACAGCGTGGTGAAGGCGATGTCCTGGGGGCTGCCCAGCATGGCTATGGTTCCCAGCTGAAAGTACTGAAAGTCATCCAGCATGCGCCATTGATCAGTGCTGCGGCAACATGGGTAGACCAGGCACTGACCTACGATACGAGGCTGAGTAGTTATCCGCAGTTGGTTGCAGCGGTCAAAGCCTGGGAGACTGAACACGAACACTCTTCCGACTATCTAGAAAAGAATTAAGCCATGGCGAAAATTGTTGCCGGCCAAGCCGGGGGACTGCCATTGAAACAGGTTCCAGGCACCAGCACCCGGCCCACCACCGAGCGGACAAAGGAAGCAATCTTCTCGTGGTTAGAATCCCGCGACTGGCTCGAAGACAACGCGGTGCTGGATCTATACTCCGGTTCCGGAGGGTTAGCCGTTGAAGCAGCATCCCGTGGCGCCGCAACAGTCGTCGGTGTTGAATCGGCCCGTCCACCGGCACGCATTGCCGAAGACAACGCCAAAACGGTCAACCAAGCCCTGAACCGTCGAGTCGTAACCATTAGCCAAATGCCCGTCCAACGCTTTCTGGGCACCACCGCGCCGGCAAGTTGGGACCTGGTCATCGCCGACCCACCATACGATATCGACGAAGACGAACTGCTAGCCATGATTGCCCAAGCCTTCCACATACTCATGGACGATGGCTTATTCATCTTAGAACGTCCCTATAAAGCGCCAGAACCGGCCTGGCCAGATGATGTCTATGTGGTAGACGCACGTCGATACGGCGAAGCTATGATGTACTTCGTACGACGGACAGGTTATTAACGAATCAAGCAACAACGTTGTTGCACTATGGAAGACTAAATAAATATAGACTACATTGACAACTATGCAACGTGCAGTATGCCCTGGATCCTTTGACCCTGTCCATAATGGCCACATCGAAATTATCGTACGTGCCGCCTCATTATTTGAAGAAGTCGTTGTGGCTGTTTCAAATAACCCCGCTAAAAGTTATCGCTTTAGTCTCCAAGAGCGCATGGACATGATCTCGGAGACGCTACGATCTATTCAAGGGGTCACTGTGATGCCGTTGGGTACCGGGTTGATCGCCGATTTTGCCAAGGAACAAGGCGCCCAGGCTATGGTCAAAGGAATTCGCAACTCCACGGATCTTAACTATGAAATGCCCATGGCAACCTTTAATCGCCATCTGGCTAGTATCGAAACCGTATTCCTTCCCGCCGATGCACGATACCAACACGTCTCGTCCACACTGGTCAAAGAGATCGTTGGGTTTAAAGGTGATATTACTGATTTCATTCCCTACGCCGTAGCTCAGCGGTTCGGCCTGCGCTAACCGTCGGTGGGATAGGGCCATCGGCTGAAGGCTGTGGACACCCAGACATCCGGCACAGAGAAGGGAAGCCGCAGTTGTGATTCTCAGACTGGGCGGATATTGGCAACCGGTTGGGAATATTTCACATCCTAGGTCCGTTACAGCTACCGGTGCCGGTTTTGTGTTCAGCCTATTCTCCGATAAGGTTGTGGGCTGGCTTAACCGAAATTTCATGACGCTAAGTGTTTATTAGTTAGGTATTTAGCGACAGCGTATTAGACTTATTATATGAGCAACCAGGAGGTGGAGCTCATGTCAGAAACTACAATTGCATCAGGAGTAACACTTCCTGATGAAACCAAACCATGGATCGTATCGGTCACCGACCTGATCGACGCCCCAGGCGCATCCGAAGAACTCGAGGTGACCTGGCCGGCCCCAGCAGAACTTGCGGTGCCGTTGCTTGGAGTTGAACAAGGCTCACCAATGCAAGTCGATATTCGACTCGATTCAGTCCATGAAGGCATCCTCGTTTCCGGTACTGTAACAGGCACGCTCACAGGACAGTGCTCACGGTGCCTAGACTCGATTACCGAAACCACCACCGTGGATATTCAAGAACTCTTCCAATTCGAGTACGACCCTACGCTCGAAGACGATGAGCAGCACATGGTGGAACATGGTTTTGTCAATATTGAACCGGTAATGCGCGATGCCCTGGTAACCTCGTTACCGTTCCAACCTCGGTGTTCACCCGAATGTGAAGGTCTATGCGACCAATGCGGCATTCGCCTGGCCGATGCAGGCCCCGAACATTATCACGAGCAGTTGGACCCGCGTTGGGCTGCATTGGCAAACTTTGCTTCTGAGAACGCATCTGACGAAACTTCATCCGACAATTCGTAAGCAACAAGAAAAGAGATAACTGTGGCTGTACCAAAACGGAAAATGTCCCGTTCCAACACCCGTTCCCGTCGCGCACAATGGAAAGCCAGCGCACCAAAACTGGTGAAGGTCGTAGAGAACGGCAAAGTAGACTACCGTCTGCCACACCAGGCACATGTCGTATCCGACTCGGCCGGCACTCCACTGTTCATGGAATACAAAGGCCGCAAAGTCGCAGACATCTAAAGTGACTCGCTCAGCAAACTCCACGCCCCAACCCTCGTGGGCCGCTGAGGATACTATTAACCACTTATCGAAGCATCTCGGTGTCACCTTTGACACCGAGATGCTTCGACTTGCGTTAACACACCGGTCATACGCATTCGAGCACGACGGGCTGCCCACCAACGAACGCTTAGAATTTCTCGGCGATGCCGTTTTGGGGGTACTGGTTACGGACTACCTGTACAACACCTACCGTGATGAACCCGAAAGCGAATTAGCCAAAAAACGCGCATCCATTGTCTCCACGGTCGCTCTGGCACACGTGGCACGCGGGCTAGACATCGGCCGACACATCTTCTTAGGGGAAGGCGAAGTCCGAACCCACGGTGGTAACAAAGACTCCATTCTGGCCGATACATTTGAAGCCTTGATCGGAGCCACCTACCTGCACGGTGGATTTGACGCCGCTTGGATCATTGTGGAAAACCATGTCATCCCACTATTGGATAACCCCCAAATCATGGGGGCCGGCAAAGACTGGAAAACTTTAGTCCAGGTTGCGGTAGATAAACATAATTTGGGCACTATTCGGTATGACATCACGGGTACCGGTCCCGACCATGACCGCACCTTCAGCGCCACCCTGATCGTCGGTGATACCAAATTTGCTACCGCCACGGCAAAAACCAAAAAGGACGCGGAGCGTCTGGCTGCCTGGCAAAGTCTCAGTGCCATCGAAAACTCCAAACATGCCTGAACTGCCCGAAGTTGAAGTGGTACGACGCGGTGTCCAACGGTGGGCCACCGACGGAGAGATTACCGCCGTAGACATACTCGATAAGCGCAGCCTGCGCCGACACCACAGTGGGCCAGAAAATTTCACTGCCCAACTCATCGGCCAACACTTGTCCGCCGGCCAACGTCGCGGCAAATACCTATGGTTACCCTTTGACAACGGGTTCAGAGCCATCATTGTACATCTGGGGATGTCGGGACAGTTACTGATCTGTCAACCTGGGATGCCGGACCAAAAACATCTGAAAATCCGGATCACCTACACCACTGCAGAAGGCATTTACGAGCTACGTTTCGTTGATCAGCGAATCTTTGGCGGACTTTACTTAGATACTCTGGTCCCCACCCAAGATCACCCCGAAGAACTCATCCCCAACACCATCGCTCATATCGGTCGTGACCCATTAGATAAACACTTCGACACAGAAGTCATCTTTCGTAAACTTCGGGCACGTAAATCCAACCTCAAACGCGCACTGCTGGATCAATCCCTGTCCTCGGGTATAGGCAATATTTATGCCGACGAAGCACTGTTCCGAGCCGAACTGCATTTCGGCCGACCCACCGAAACACTAACGCGCAAAGAAGTTACCAGGGTCTACCAAGCAGCCGAAGAGGTCATGCGCCTTGCCTTAGCCCAGGGCGGGACCTCCTTTGATGCCCTCTACGTCAACGTAAACGGCGAATCCGGGTACTTTGCACGATCCCTAAACGTCTACGGGAGACAAGGACAACCCTGCCTTCGCTGCCAAAAATCCGGTATCGAAATTCAGATTACCCGAACCAAGTTTATGAACCGTTCAGCATACTTTTGTCCACGATGCCAGCCCGTGCCTAGACGAGCACGCTGGTAAAACCGTCTATACTCGTTGATGACCATCTGACCCAATAGAAAGAAGCCGCCTAGTTATGCGCACACCGCCAACGCCTAAGCGTGTCGGCCGCGTTCGCCAACCACGTCGCGGTGCACTCTGGTCGATCATCGCTTCAACAGCATTGGTGATAGGCGCAACCGTTGCAGCAGCTTCCGGATTCTCCTCCCAACTGGTCGATGACTTCAACACCAACCGAGAAGTTGTAGACACCGATATCGATCAAACTACCGATGCGTTTGACGATGGGGAAATGAATGTCTTGGTGCTAGGTTCTGACGCACGCGAAGACGAAGAAGCCGAAGAACAACGCTCAGACACCATGATGCTGGTTCACATTCCAGAAACGCGCGATGAACTCTACGTTATGTCCATCATGCGTGACCTGTGGGTCGAGATTCCAGACGTTGGTATGTCAAAGATCAACTCGGCGCAATCCTACGGTGGCTACCCAAAAACCATCGAAACTATTGAGGGCCTCACCGGAGCCGAAATTGATCACCTCGTGGTTATCGATTTTGATGGGTTCCAAGATCTCACAACCGCCATAGGTGGCGTAGAAATTGATAACGACACCGCCTTTTCGGCCGGACAAGCCAATCCCTCATACTTCCCAGAGGGCACGATCCGATTAGAAGGCACCGATGCCTTACGCTTTGTTCGTGAACGTAAAGCATTCGACGATGGCGACTACCAGCGGGTAGCCAACCAACAAAAATTCCTCACCGGATTGGTCACCCAGGTACTGGACTCTTCCACGATGACGGACCCATCGAAAATCTCTAGCATGGTCAGTTCCATCACCCCGTATTTGACAGTGGATGAATCACTAGATGCCGAAACACTGGTCAGTTATGGCATGTCGATGAACAAAATGCGCCCATCTAATATCAACAGCTTCACGATCCCTAACGCAGGTGCAGGAACCACACCGGGTGGAGCTTCGGTCGTGTGGCCCGATGAAGATGAACTAGCTGAAATGCGTAAGTCCATGAGAGAAGGCTCCATGGAAGACTACGTAGAAGGATTGGAAAAACGGCAAGAAGAACAAACTGAAGATGCCACCGACGAATCAGGTGAACAAGACACAACAGAACCTGGAGAACAAGACACAACAGAACCTGGAGAAGAAGTTCCATAGTGGTGCACCGACTCCTCCTCGTTACCCATTCCTATTCCCCGGAATCTACCCCGCCACAACGTCGCTGGAAGAGATTCCTTGCCGGACTGTATGAATCCGGTTGGTCCGTAGAGGTACTGACTGCACCGCCAGAACCGCGCTATGTTGACCAGACCCAGGATCCTGAACCCTATCTGACCATTCACCGTACCCCTCAGGTCAGTTCACTTCCTGATAGCCGAGTCGGCAGGCTAGCTAAGGCAGTGGTTCATGCGGCAGCTGCCGTACCGCTGTCGTTAACCACCGAAGTCGATGTAGTCGTTGCAACTGTTCCGGCACTACCCAATTTGTTAGCTGGCAGAGTGATTGCCTGGCTAAAGGGCGTGCCCTACGTGGTAGACATGCGTGACGCCTGGCCAGATCTAATCGCTGAGTCCGAAACCGGTGGCAAACTGTTCGGAACACTGGTGACCGAAGCGATTACCAAGCTCCAGCGTTCAGCCGACCAGCTCATCACGGTCACCCACGGATTTGCTCAGACGCTGCAACAACGCAACATGCCGCCGGTTGAAGTAATTTCTAATAGTAGAGCCATAGAACAGCTGCCTGTGCTGGATGCCCGAACACGGCAGCCCGGCGAACTGCATGTGCTCTACCTAGGAAACCATGGTGAATCTCAACAGCTAGATTTACTTATCGAAGCCGCACGAATCGCCCGCCGGCACAACCCTGCAATCACTGTCAGATTCGTTGGTGAAGGCACACAAAAATCCAACCTCCAAGCCATCAACGCGCAAGCCGGTAGTCCCGTAGAAATGCTGCCAGCTTCCTTTGGCGACCAAACGTTGGAACACTACCGCTGGGCTGATACTTGCATGGTGACACTGCGCTCTGACTGGGCGAGTTTTGCGCACACAGTTCCTTCCAAGACTTACGAGCTACTGTCGTATGGTAAGCACATTACCGGGGTGGTGTGTGGTGAAGCAGCAGCCATTTTGCAACAGGCAGGTCAACA
This sequence comes from Candidatus Yaniella excrementigallinarum, assembly GCA_019113675.1. Taxonomy (GTDB): domain Bacteria; phylum Actinomycetota; class Actinomycetes; order Actinomycetales; family Micrococcaceae; genus Yaniella; species Yaniella excrementigallinarum. Next base: position 16,261 of record DXHA01000047.1, on the reverse strand, counting down.
CGAAATCACGACACCTGACCCCAATGCTGTAGCCCAAGCGTGGTTACGTCTGGCTGCTGATCCGCAGTCAACCCCAACCCAACACTGTGGCCGCACCTGGGTTTCGGAACATGCATCCGATACAACACAAGTCGAGAAACTGGATTCAGTCTTGAAACGAAATCTTCCTGAGCACCGAACCACCGGACTATTGAAACGTTCGACCACGGCGGCCTCAATCTCGGCAACCGCCGCATTGGAACATCTGAAAAATAACCGTGCACTCTTTGGGCTGCTGGTGCTACGTCGGTTGCCCCAACATGTGCGTGAACCCATTGCTAACGCAGCATCCAAGGTGCGCGGCGGTCCACTAGATACAGTCTCAGCGGTCGGAAAAGCAGTGTCGGGACGCATGGAAGCATTAGAAAGCCAAGCCAAACAACTGCTTGGTAAACGCGGTGCAAATCGCAAAATTGTAGACTACGCCCGAGTTTTCATTGCGCTAGGGGACATAGAGACCGCCCAGTGGCTCTTGGATCGGGTCAGACCTGGCACCAAAGGCTTGCCAGCAGCCCGGGCATGGGTGGCTTGGACCTGCGGCAACATGACCCAGGCCGTTGAGCTGATGAAAACTGCCAAACGGGAACGTAAAACCGTAGAACGCTGGTCATCTGAGCTTGCTAGCTTTCAAGGTGCCACACCGCAGTTGGAACCGGTGGAATACTACCGGCCAGTCAAAAACCGCGTTCTTCATGTACTGATCAACTCCTTGCCGCATACACCATCCGGCTATGCCCAGCGATCCCATTCGATCATGCAAGCCCTACAGGACAAGGGCTGGGATGTTTCTGCGGTAACCCGCATCGGCTGGCCCATCACTACCGGGGCGTTATTCGCAGACTCGCATGATGTTGTTGATGGCATTGGCTACCAACGGCTGCTGCCAGCCCAACTGGAATCGAACTTTAGCGAGCGGATACAACAAAACGCCGAGATGCTATTGGATTATGTTTTGCAACGCCGGCCAGCAATGCTGCACGCCACCACGCACTGGACTAACGCCATCGTCACGCAGGCCGTGGCTAACGCCGTCGGCATACCTTGGGTCTACGAAGTCCGTGGCCAACTGGCTGACACCTGGGCTTCAACCCGCAGCCCGGAGGCAGTAAATACCGACTACTACCAGCTATTTCAGGCACGAGAACAAGATGCCACACTGGCCGCCGATGGCTTAGTCACCCTCGGCGAGCAAATGAAAAACAATCTGGCAGCATTCGGGGCCGATGCAGACGAAATTGTGTTGTCCCCAAATGCAGTGGGTGGACAATTCCTAAAGCCCCCGGGGGATACACGACAGGCACGTATCGAGCTGGGCTTAGACCCAGATTGCGAATACGTCGGGACCATAAGTTCATTAGTTCCATACGAGGGTATAGAAACCGTAGTTGAGGCCGCAGCCAGTCTGATGCGCAACCGCCCAAAACTTCGTTTGCTGATCGTTGGGGACGGTACAGCACTGCCAAACATTTCTGAAACAGCCAGAAAGCTCGGCATAGCCGATCGACTTATTGCGCCCGGCCGTGTCGAACGAGACCAATCTCACTTGTATCATCAAGCGCTAGATATCTTCGTTGTCCCGCGCGTTTCTACGCAAGTGACACGCATGGTCACACCAATGAAATCAGTGGAAGCATCCGCCAGTGGAAAACCAGTAATCGCTTCCGATTTGCCAGCCTTATCAGAACTAGTCAACCACGAAAAAACTGGTCTGTTAGTCCCGGCAGAAGATACTCAGGCCTGGGCAGAAGCTATCGCCACATTGCTTGATGATCCAGCTCGGGCAACAGCCATGGGGGAGGCGGGTCGCGAATGGGTGCTAGCAGAGCGCACATGGCAAGCCAACGCTGAAAAATATGACGCCCTATACCGACGTATTTTAAAAGAATAAGTAATAACAAACCGGTCCACGAGTTATGCAGTCGTCGTCTAAACGTTTTTGACTTATAATGGACTGCTGGATAACTTTGAATCCTTATGGATACCGTCACCAAACGGGTACCAATTTATGCCGTGAAAAGGATAGTAAATGTCAAACATTACCAGTGTTGCTGTCATCGGACTGGGCTACATCGGCCTGCCGACTGCCGCAATCTTGGCTGACAACGGTCTGCGTGTACACGGCGTAGACGTAAATCAACATAATGTGGATGCAATCAACGCAGGCCATGTTCCATTTGTTGAACCGGAGCTCGGAGACTTCGTCGAGCGAAACGTAAAAGCGGGTCGGCTCAGTGCCTCGACAGATACTCCTGCCGCTGATGCCTATATCGTGGCGGTACCTACACCGTTTATGGCAGATAAAACTCCGGATCTGTCCTATATTGAAACCGCAGGTCGCACCTTGGCTCAGCAGCTTTCCGGTGATGAACTAGTGATCTTGGAATCGACATCGCCTCCAGGAGCAACCGACCGGTTGGCGGACGTGATTTTGGAAGAACGTCCAGATCTTGCCGAAAAAGGGACGCTCCAGTTCGCTCACGCGCCAGAACGCGTGCTGCCAGGCCAAGTCATGCGAGAACTGGTAACAAATGACCGCATCATTGGTGGCTCAACTCCCGAAGCTGCAGAGCGAGCAGTCAAACTTTATCGGTCGTTCTGTAAGGCAGAATTAGTGACCACCAATACTCGCACCGCGGAAATGTCCAAGCTGGTGGAAAATTCATTCCGGGATGTCAACATAGCCTTCGCCAATGAACTATCCATGATCAGTGACGAACTTGGTATTGATGTTTGGGAAGTCATCGAACTGGCAAATCGACATCCACGAGTTAATATTTTGCAACCGGGTCCAGGCGTCGGTGGCCACTGCATCGCCGTCGATCCGTGGTTCATCGTTGCCGCGGCACCAGATACCGCAACGATGATTCGAAACGCTCGTGAGATCAATGACTCCAAACCTGAATGGGTCATCAGTCAAATTAAAGCCGCTGCCTTCGACGTACAACAGGAAACTGGCCGTACTCCAGTCATTGCAGCACTGGGTCTAGCGTTCAAACCCAACATCGATGATCTGAGGGAATCACCTGCTTTGAATATAACCGAAGCACTATCCGATCAGTTCAACGGTTCAAAAATCCTAACTGTGGAGCCACATATCGATGAGCTGCCAGAACGACTTCAAAACCGCGATAACCTCGAGCTAGCTGAAGTCCATGAGGCTATCGAGCGTGCTGACATTGTGGTGCTGCTGGTAGACCATGCCGCATTTGCAGACCTGGGCCCGGCCGCGTATAAGAAGCATGTCATCGATACCCGAGGCCTGTGGCGTGAAAACAAGTAACGAGCTTTCCATGACTAGAGATCTTGAAGCAGTCAACATCGAAGTACTTCAGGAACGGCTGCTAGAGGAAGTAGATGCTCACCAGCGTCTTCAAGATGAACTTAAAACGGCTTTAGAGACCGAGCGCAGCCTTCGTTTAGAAAACGAATTACTCTGGGCATATTTGCAGCGAAAGTATCCGTCGCGCGTCGAAGATGCCGCAGAATTGCTGACGCGGCTCACCGATGGAGCCGAACTCTCAGCAGAACTGCAAACACTTCGGCCAGCAACTGATGACCGCAACCGGACGCTAGGGCAACGCGTACGCAGCCGTCTTGGGAAAGTCCCAGGTGTGCATTGGGCGTACCACGGTATAAAAAATATCGGTAAATAACCTGCAGCACGTACTGTAAGTCCACAGAAAGTATTTCATCCATGGCTTTGGCCCCGAAGTCTTCTCCACGCCGCTTTGATGTTTTGCAACAACGCCTTGCTGAACTCGACACACAACGCCAAGCCAGCACCAAGCGTGAAAACACTTACCGTAGCCTAAACACACTATCTGCCAAGAGCCAGATTACAGCGGTAAAAGCACATCCTATCCCTGAGCGGTTGCAGTACGCTTTCTCCGCGTCTTCTGGCCAAGAGCTGCGCGCAGCTGCGTTAGAACAAATACGGGAACTTCCAGATACCAGCAGTGGCATCGCTAACCGGCCATTTAATGTCAAAATCGGGATTATTTCAGACCTTTTCTTGTTCAAAAGTTTCGAAGGTTTAGCAGACTTTCGTCCCATTTACCCTGATAACTATCAACAACATGCAGACATCGACATTCTGTTGCTTGTCTCTACTTGGCGAGGAGTAGATGGAGTTTCATGGAAAGGTGTCACGACAAAATCCAGTGAAAAGCGTGCACATTTATTCGATGAAATTCTGCCGTTTTACCGAAACTTAGATATCCCGATCGTCTTCTATTCGAAAGAAGATCCACCGAACTATAATCACTTTCTACCGTTTGCCCAACAGGCTGACTATATTTTTACCTCCGCTGCGGAGATGGTACCGAAATATCAAATTGATTGTCCGGCCGCCACATCTATTGATGTGCTGCCGTTTGGTATTAATCCTAAACATCATTCACCAATCGGTAGTCAGCAGGCTGATATTCAACGGATCGTGCCGTTTGCTGGGTCTTGGTTCAACCACAAATATGAAGAACGCGGACGCTGGGGTGGCGATATTCTTGATGCGGTTATGGCATCGCAAGACTATGATCTACTGTTGTTCGATCGAAACTCGCACCTCAAGGACCCCAGATACAAGTTCCCGAACCGGTTTGCGCATGCGTTGACGCCTGCGATAAGTCATCCGCAGCTATTGGATATTCAGCGTCTCGTTGATGTCAGTATCAACCTTAATTCCGTTCAAAGCTCAGCATCCATGTTTGCCAACCGTGCCATCGAGTTGCAGGCGCAAGGGACGTATGTGTTGAGCAACTACAACGTAGGGTTAAATTCCCGTTATCCTCACGTACACGTAAGCAACGGCTTTATCGATACCCTAGCCGCACTAGATAGCTTGTCTAAAAAACAACTCCGCGAGAACCAGGCCGCCGGTATCCGCGCGGTCTTCACGCACGATTTGGCGCTGATGCGGATTGCCAAGATTCTTAAAACAGTTGGGCTTGAAGCCGCGGTAGCGAACCCTCGGGTAGTGGTTGTCAAACACAACCATGATGAACGGCTGGCCCAAGACCTCGCTGAGCAGACGTATTCCAATGTAGTCGATGTTGTTGAGCCAGTAGACGGGGCAATACCTTCCGATAGAGTATTGCAGGCAGATGTTTTGGTGCACCTCGATACACAGCACCACTATGAATCAACCCATATAGAGGACTTAGTTAATGCTTTCCGATACACAGACGCGTACACGGTAGAAAAACTAGCTCCAGAATCGGACAAGTACTCGACCTCAATTCGTCACTCCTATGCTGATCCAGTAAATACACACGTTTTGGGAGCGGAATATGTCGGAGAAATACCTCCTACAGTAGAGCCTAGAGCTGGGTATCACATTGATGAAATTGGTGTGTCTCGCCGTTTTGAAAGCATCGAAGTGACCCCCAAAATATCGCCGAAAAAACCCGCGATACTGTCTGTTGTCGTGCCAACATACAACAATGGCCCGCACCTATTGCACAAGTGCATCGCATCGCTTCGCCGGTCAAGCATTTTTGATCAAATGGAAATCATCATAGTCGACGACGGCTCAACCGACCAGGCGACAGTTCATGCGGTAGACAAACTAGAACAAGAACTACCAACCGTAACTGTGTATCGGTTTGAACAGGGCGGCTCCGGAAGTGCATCGCGCCCAAGAAATAAAGGCTTAGAGCTAGCCTCTTGCGACTATGTAACCTACTTAGACCCGGACAACGAGGCCCTCAACGACGCCTATGTCAAACTGCTGCATACGGCAGTGGAATCCGACGTAGATTTTGCTGTAGGTGACATGACTCGCTGGCGTGGAACCAATAGTGCCGTACGATACACTCGGTTTTTGCAAACACGTTTAGGCATGCAATCACACATAGCTTCGGGAGGCCGCCAAGCTCTAGTTGATATGCAGTTCATGCCGATCAGTATCCAAGCCCTTGTGGCTCGTACCGAGTGGTTGAGGACAACGGGCATCGAACAGCCCGTAGGTGCCGTTGGACAAGATTCATATTTCTTCCAACAGATGCTTTACTACGCCAATACATTCGCTACCGTGCCAATTGCCGCTCACACGTATTATGCCCAGGTAGAAAATTCTGTAGTCAACACCGTTAACGCAAAGTTCTTTGAAAAGTATTTGCCACTGGAAAGCGCGCGGAGCCGATGGTTGGAAGATGTCGGCTTGCTAGAAGAATATAAGCAGACCCGCATGGAAACCTTCTTTACCGGCTGGTATCTGCGAAAACTGGCGGATGTTCCGGCAGAACAGCGTGCTCAAGCGATTTCTACAATTATCAAGCTGGGAAACATGTACGGTCACCATGAATGGACCACCCAAGAAGCCAAAGAGTTTTGGGACGTCACCGTAAACGAAGTAAAACCAGACGGCGTGAGCGGAGATACTAAGTAATGGCACTACAAGGATGGCAGCGCCAATATCTGGCCGCATTACTGACATCGAATACTTCGAAGATTGACGAATATGAATCTGTGGAGTTCTTTTCTTCACTAGTCACTGAACCCGTCAATGGTGTCGTCGAGCTATTGTTACACCGCCTCATCATGCGGCTCAAAACTATACGGGCAGCCTTGCAACTCCTAGAGATCCTACGTACCATGCAATGGGATAACTATGCTCCAAGGATCCTAGCAAGGATAGCTGATACTGAAGCAGTCTTAGCCCAACGTCCCGAACTCGCCGAATACTTCCATGAACTCAGACATAGAACCGGTTATACCACCTACTCAATAAAAGACTGGCGCCTGCTCAGCGATGGTACGAACCTCGCATTTCCCAAAGCACCGGTATGGACCAACCGGATGACAGCAATTGACGAGATTCTACCGAAGTTCTCCGGTCAAAATTTACGGGTAGACGATGTAGGAAGCGTTCTCGAGCATTTTTATGAGACTAATGTCCGTGCATTTCAAATAGCCTTGCTTACGACCTCTGGTAAAAATGAAAAGTGGGCCACTGCTCTACACAAAATCCTTGCTGTTCCATATATCGCGTTAGACACCGCGCCCGCCAAAAATTTTGACAAGTTCACCGAACGTAGCCCTGCAGACTATTGGTCGCCGCACTGGCAAATCAGTATGCAGCCAAACACTGAACAGCATTGGGATATCTATGAAGCACATACAGCGCGGAGGCTTCATGGGATAGGGTCCAATACGATATTTGACCAGATCAGCATATTACTAGCGCTTACTGGGCTGCTGCGCGAAGGTATCAACCTGGCACCGATAGATTCAGGCTTAGTACGTGCACTTATCCCATCTCATCCGATTTGGGGTTTCCGCCGGCGCGAGTTCTCTGCTGCTCGGACAACATATCAGGCTGAAGATATTCGTGCCCTGGCGCTTGGTTTCTTGGAAGCATTACCGGCTACTAGCCGTGTCAGCATGTTCCGGTCACGCCTCGCGCTGGATCTAATTGCAAAGACATGGAAAATTCGTAAAAGCGCGTCCGTTGTAACTGCACAGAACGGTTTCTACTCTCATCTGACCCGAGCCGTACAGTTGATTGACGAAAACCGTTTCGAAGACGTGCACAGCTTTATCCGCGATAGCCCCTTCGAATCCGAACCCGTATTCCAGTTTCTGCACCATGAAGCTGCTGCGGCATTAAAGCTATTTGAAATTCTTGAAGAATTACCAGCCCATGTGCCTGAGGCAAACGACCTGGAAACGGAAGAGATTTTGTGTGTGACACACGCTTCCGTTCCGGATCAAACTGGAGGCTACGCCATTCGTGCTCACGGTATCCTTCGTTCTTTGAAAGAACATGGCGTTCACGTTTCTGCTGTAACGCGCCCAGGGTTCCCCTCCGGTGTGTTGACAGGAAAAACGATTGAGGTTGTAGACGATGTAGAATACGCCCGGCTACCTGCTACCGAGATAACGCGTAGCCACGGTGAGATGCAGTATATGATGTCGTTTATCAAGCCGTTCAAGCGCTTCTTCCAACACAAACGTATTGGCATTGTCCATGTGCGCTCTACGTTCTTGATCGCATTGCCTGCGCTTATCGCGGCCCGTCAGCTCGGTCTCAAGGTACTTTATGAAGTTAGTGGTTTATGGGAGTTGGTATATCAAGACCGTGAAACACACTCCCATCTTCTGAAACGCTCCCCGTTTGCTGAACTTGCCGAAACACTCACCATGACACGCGCAGACCAAGTAGTGGTGATGAATGAAGCCGTTTATAACATTGCCGTCGATCGCGGTGTCAGCCCCGACCGGTTACACATCGCCCGCAACGCTGTTAACACTGAAAACTTTACACCGACGGACCCGCCAAATAATTCACAATTTACGCTAGGTTATCTTGGCAGCTTCGCAGACTATGAAGGTCTCGACAATATTATCGACGTTGTACATGAGCTACGGAAACAAGAATTCCCAATCCACGTTCTTATGGTGGGGGACGGACTGCGTTTCAACCACATTCGATCTCGCGTCATCAACGAGGGGCTAGAAAACTACTTCACATTGACTGGCAGAGTTGCCCACGAAGAAGTCAAACGGCAATACCAGCAAATGGACGTTTTAGTGTATCCGCGTATTTCCACCGGTGCTACACAAACAATTACACCTCTTAAACCGTTTGAGGCGCTAGCGCTTGCCAAACCTATAATTGTTAGTGATGTTGAACCACTCCGTGAAATTGTTGGGGATAGCGAACGAGGCCTCGTATTTGAAAACGGTAATGTGCAAGACTTTGCTCAGGCTATCAAGAAATGCTCAAGTGCCCCGGAATTAATGTCTTCCCTGGGCCAAGCTGGCCGACAATGGGTGGTTGAAAATCGTAACTGGGAAAAAGTCGTTGAGACATTCCTAGATGCTTATAGCGCTCTGACCTAGGCGAAGGCTCTAGCACTTAGTACTCTTGTCTTATCAGGCGTGATGTTTGTGAGCTAATAGCCGTACTACAGGACAGAGAGTGGGAAATTTGCGAAGATACAGCATAATCGGCCTTGTTGGCATCGTAGCCCTGGGAGTTGTTGGCATCGTAGCCGCAGCTACCGAACAGTGGGCGCTTGCTTTAGCCTTTACATACGGCGGTCTCGTTGTGACAGTACTGTTGGTTCTTCTATCGGCCCGCTACCTTGCACGACGGGCACGGACAGATGATAAAAAAGCTCGACTAAGGCTTCAAGAACTTAGGAAACTCATTGAAGCAGTTTCACGCGAGGAAGAGGCGTTTCAAACAGAACAGCGACAAGCGGATCAGCGGTTACGCAAAGCCATGGCAGATAAAGAAAGTTCTTCCCAGGCCGCTATGGCTGCTCTTCAGGATAATGTTCAAGAACTACACCAGGAAAACGTGGCACTTCGTGAAGAGCTACAGAAAAGTTCCCGCTCCACGAGCCGTCATGTGACTACAACGGTGCGTGACAGCACCCGCCAAATCGAATCGTTAGCACAGATTTATTCTCGGTTTTCAGCTACCAAACTGCCTATGCCTAGCACTGGTGGGTTTGCCATCGACGCCCAAGCTCTAGCCCACCTAATCTCGCTCGCCGAGGAGCGCAAACCACGCCGTATTCTGGAGCTTGGCAGTGGAACATCCACAATCTGGCTTGGCTATTTATGTCGGGAATTTGGCGGCTCGCTTGTAACGTTAGACCATTTAGAAAAATATCTTGCAGCCACCCAGACTGCGGTCGACAGGCATAACCTCAACCATCAAGTCGAAGGTCGATTGGCTCCTCTTCAGAAGATAAACTGCGATGGAACCAGTTTTAATTGGTACGCACTGGAAGCACTCAAAGATTTATCAGATATCGACATGCTTGTAGTGGATGGACCGCCGGCAGCAACAGGGCCCCAAGCACGATATCCTTCACTGCCGATGCTTATCGATCGTTTAGCCACGAATGCCACAGTAGTTCTTGATGACGCACACCGACGAGACGAACTGAAGATTGTCGAAGAGTGGGAGGCGAGCTTCCCTGAGTTCACGCGTATTGAGAACGGCACGAGTCGGCTCGCGGTGCTCGAGCGGAAGGCCTAGGCACGGTTACTCCACGATGGTCTTCTTCTGCATGAAGCTGACGAAATCCGTGCCAAAGGACCGCGCGAAATCGGCTGAGAGGTGATGATGGTCGTATCGCGTGAGGAGGTTCCCGACCATACTGTAACAACGCTCAGTATCACAAATACCGGGCACGGGATCATAGAAATCTATGGGCGTAGTCGAATCTTCGGCAGCCCATTTCATAATAGAATCTCTGCCTTCAATGACGTCATCTGCAGGCAACGAGCATGCATCAACAATGTTGTCAGGATTGGACTCAACGCACGTTGGCCCATTGACATCCTCAAAATGTGGCACTTCTCCGATGACCACGACATCCTTGCCCGCATCTTCCCATTCCTGCCACATGTCATTTAAGGCTTCACTAGCAATCTGATCGGAGGTTTCGCCAGACTCATCATAGAAATCGCGGTCAGTGGGAGAGGCTGCTGTGATAATCGCATCAATGTCATCATTGGATTGAAACTCTTCAGAGGCTCTATCAATAAAATCTTCGCAGGCGTCCGCTTCTTCTTGCTGTGCCTGATCACTATCGGGCTCGGCGCCGGATAACGGAACTGGAGTGCATCCGCTTTTCGTATATCCTTGGATATTCCAATTGTTTTCTTCGCCGATTTCTTCAAACAATGGTAGCCAAGCGCGCGCATGTGAATCGCCTATAACCGCAATAGTGTATTCAGCGGAATCTTCAGGTGCACCGATGCTGCAGCCTTTGGTCTCCTTATCTGTGGGGCCCGATGGCAAATTGCATTCGGTGTGGTTGGGCTCTTCCTCTTCCATCTGTACTTGAGTAGCAGGTATATCGGGTTTCCCATTGAGGCCTTTGTCATCGCAATCGGACAAGAAGGCATTTGCACCGGTACATTCTGCAATATTTACCTCTTCATCGGTCTCAGGGCTCACCGCTTGGGGCAGGAAGAATGTTACTGAACCAATAATGATCATACTTGAGGTCATTAACGTAAACGCACGCCATGGGACCTTAAAGAGCTTGGCATGTCGCAAAGGATCTTCAATTAGGTACTGTGACGCCGCCGCGAGTGCAAACGTCAATACAAGAATGATTAGTTTATACGGCCAAGAAAATGGGTCCAGTTGGTATCCTGCGATAATGATGAGGGGCCAATGCCAAAGATAAATAGCGTAGGACCAGTCACCCATGCGTAATGAGGGGGTCCGTGAAGCCCACCAATAGATTCCCGTAATTGGCGTATGCGAGCCATAGTGAATAAATAAGGCCGAACCCACCACTGGTAACAACGCTGTATACCCGGGAAACGCAGTGTCACCACTGTAGTTAAATCCCGCAATAACTATGAACACCACACCTGCCCAGCCCATCAGATTTTGCATCCGGACAGGAATTTTAGAGGCGACCGGCAACATGGCTAATAACCCACCGGTTGAAAATTCCCAAAAGCGAGTGGGAGTCACGAAGTAAGAAAGTGCCGCACTATAATTGGTATAGAGCACAGAGAAAATGAACGTGGCGACTGTGATAGCCAATAACGTCCAGATAAATACCTTTTGGGCATTTGTGCGGGGATCATGGACAGCCCGGCGCAGAAACTTAGTAAAGAGATAAGCGCCTAGAAGCAGTAGAGGAAGCATGACATAAAATTGCTCCTCTATAGATAATGACCAATAGTGTTGGACCAAAGATGGCTCATTATCAGCGGCCATATAATCAACAGAGTCAGCGGCTAACACCCAGTTTTCAACATAAAATAAAGAACCGAGAATTTGTCTTACATTCATGTTCCACATCGTCTGTGGCACGAGAAAGAACATGGAGATAAAACTGAAGATTAGCACTATAAATGCTAACGGCAGCAGTCGCATAATACGGCGAGCCCAGAATTTCCTGAGCACAATGGTCCCAGTTCTGGAAAGCTCTCTATACAGGTGACCGGTAATCAGAAAACCGGACACAACGAAGAACACGTCGACACCGACGAATCCGCCACTGACACGATCGGGCCACAAATGAAAGAGCAAGACGAGGCCAACGGCAAGGGCTCGCAGACCCTGTAGCTCGGGTCGAAACGAGCTACGTGATGGGGCAGACGCCCCATGTGGCTGAGCAGTCAGTGTGGGCATTTTATGAGAGTAGAGCTAATCCTTTTTGCTAGTCAATTAGGGCTGCGCCTTGTGAGGCAACGTTGAGGCAACATACGGAAAACACACAAAGAAATAGGAACATGAAGCAGTCGGAATAAAACCTTTGATGACTGAAGCTACCCCAGAACATCTTCATACATAAAGCGGGTGAAATCAGGAGCGTATGATTTGGCAAACTCTTCGGATAGATGGTGCTTATCATATCTAGTAATGAGGTGACCCACCATGCTGTAGCATTTGGCACCTTTGCAAATACCATCAGCAGGATCATAGAGATCTATGTCAGCTTTACCTTCTTCTGCAGTGGTTCTCTGAAATGTTGATCTATTTGATATTCCAGCTTCGTAGCTAGTTGAGCAATCAGAGCTTATCGTTGCCGGTCTAGTATCGACGCAAGTCGGAGCTTCGATATCCTTAAAACGAGGCACTTCGCCCATTACGATCACTTTTTTCCCGGCATCGCTCCAGTCCTGCCACATGCTATCGATAGCATCAATTTTATCTTTTTCAGAGGCGGAAGAACCATCCTGAAAAAAGTAATTTTCGCCGCTTCCGAGCGAGGCAGTGACGATAATGTCGACATTCTCATCGTCCGTAAGCTCCTCCGCTGTTTGTACCACAAAACTATCGCATGCCTGCCCGTTCTCTCGGTCGGACCCAGAAGAATCTGGGTCAGTTTTGCTCAGAGGTACTGGAGAGCAGCCACTTTTTGTATAACCTTGTATATTCCAATTCTGGGCTTTGCCCATTTCGTCAAACATAGGGAGCCACATTCTGGCGTGGGAACTTCCGAAAACTGCAATGGTCAGGTCAGCTTCTTCGGGGTCTGCGCCAAGGCTACAGTCTGAACGGTCAAAGTCAGTCTTACCAAGCGGTATGAAGCATTCTGGGTAAGGGTGTTCTGACTTTTCCTCTTCTACCTGGGCAGGGGGCGAAAGTGGTTCTCCTTCGAGTCCTTTGTCGGAACAGTTTTGCAATAGAGCCTGCGCCCCTGTGCAATCGGACATTGCCACGTCATCAGTATATTCGGAAGCATACAGGCGTGGGACGGATAATGTGGTTGCTGCGATAAGGACTAGCGAAGTGCCCATTGCAAAAAAGGCGCGGCGAGGCAACTTGAAATATTTCGCTTGACGCAGGGGATCTTCTATAAGTTTTTGCGATGCACATGCCAAGATAACCGTGATCGCAATAATGGCGAACTTATGCGGCCACCTGTACTGGTCTAAAACATAAGTAGCTATCACGATCAGCGGCCAGTGCCAAAGGTAAATTGCGTACGACCAGTCTCCCAACCGAATGGCAAAACTGCGAGAGGCAAACCAGTAGGGGCTCAGATATTTCGCCGTTCCGTAGCGTATAAATAATGCTGCCCCCAATACAGGAAGTAGCGCAGTGTAGCCTGGAAACGGCGTACCCCCAGAATATACGAATGCTGCAATAAGGATCATTACAATACCAGCCCAACTGAAAACGTTTTGTATCCAGGGTTTCAAAATCGGGGAGCGAGCAATAAGCGCTACTAGCCCGCCGACCGTGAATTCCCAAAGACGGGTTGGCGTTATGAAATATGCTTGGGCGGCTTGATAATTGGTGTAAGTCACCGAGACGTAAAAAGAGACCAGTCCGACCAAGATGAGAGCCGTACACATTGCCGTACGCGTGTTCACTTGGACGTTTTCTTTATTGCGTATCATCTTGCTAAAGGCGAATATCCCAAGCAAGATCAGCGGCAGCACAAAATAGAATTGTTCTTCAATTGATAGCGACCAATAGTGTTGCACAAACGATGGTTCGTTATCTGCAGCCATGTAGTCGACTGAGTCTGCAGCTAGCGCCCAATTTTCTACGTAAAACAGCGAGGCTAAGATCTGCCTCGTATTCATCCCCCAGATAGTTTCTGGTAGGAAGAGTAATAGGCAAAGAAAACTGACCACCAGGACAAGGAAGGCTAGAGGCAATAGGCGCATGATTCTACGAGCCCAAAACTTCGTTACCTTTATAGTTCCTGTGATGGAAAGTTCTTTGTATAGATGTCCTGTAATGAGGAACCCAGAAATGACAAAGAAAACGTCGACTCCGACGAACCCACCGCTGACGTGATTGGGCCATAGGTGAAAGAGGAGGACAAGGCCCACGGCTAGAGCACGTAGACCCTGCAACTCGGGTCGAAACGAGCTGCGGGATGGTGCTGATATTTTCTGGGGCTGGGTGGTCACTGTATGCATTGTTCGAGAAGTAGCTGTGATCTCTTCCGTGGAGCGTTCATGAAACTCATGACTTGGATCGTTAGTGAGAATTGCGACAAATGCCGACATGAAAGTCGAGCACATCAACATCTACTGAGGTAAATAGACTACCAGCATTATCTGGCAACGTTTATGAAATTGGCTTAACGTGCGTTGTCTCATTCGTGACAGTTAATCGTTGGGCCGAAGTTGAACTCGTTAGCACCAGTTCGAAGCCTTCCAGTGGCTGTTTGCCTTCACACTCCACTGTTATGTGGCGTGCGCATGGTCCAGAAATCACGACAATCGAATCTAACGTTTGGCTATGAAACTCAGCATGAAGTGATGTTGCAGAGCGCATTCGTTTCCAACCGACACCAATCAGCCCACGTTTTGATTTTGCTTTTCGGTCACCAGTGACAATATCCAGTTTTGAGTCGTCACCGAACCACTTCATCCGCAGCTTATTCTTATCGTCAATAAGATCGACAGTGTTAGGGCCACTCTGTGAAACGTCGACACCGATATCCACCAGCCATTGCTGACGGATAGGCTGATCCTCCGCAGCTTCCACGCGGTCCCATATGACCCATAGGTCATAGTTGGGTAGAAAAATAACGCGGCGTCGCCATGTTGCGGATTCAAAATTCTCGTCGACTATTTCAATTGCATGAACAGCGTCAGTATGTTCCAAATAGGTTACGGGAACATCACCGGTGACGTCATGGTTTTGGTCAGGGAGATCGATGAGACTATGCGCTAGTCGAGACTTGGTATAGATCCTATTCGGATTGCGTTGTTGGTAGCTGTGAAAACCACCATCCGTGATCCAACGGCGACCAGCTGTATAGATGTGGACACTTCCGCGATCATTATGCGAATGTCTGCGAAGGTCATCACCATGGCGGATGATAGTGTGCGATTCATTTTTAAGGTCACGATGTTCACCCCAGCCACTGCGAAATATCGTGAAGCCATTCTTATAGTGTTGGAAGGTGCTCAGGTCCGGCTCGTGTACTTTGCGTGCGCTCACCTGATAGATGAAAGGGTGTAAGCCTAGCCTGCCTTTGCCGCGCCAGCAGTCGCCGATTTGTGGCATCGTTCCGTCCGGCAGCAAAAGGTAGCCCATCGTCCAACCAGCATCATCGAGGCGTTTTGCTGCCGCAGGCGGAAGTGCACAGTTTTCTAGGCTGAGGCGACGCTGCGTCTCTAGCCACCAATCAAGGTTCATTTGATGATAGGAAACAGAACCTTCTTCGTTGAGGCCTTGATCATCGAACGCCTCTAAAATTTGTTGGCTCAGACGTGCGATGGCTTTATCGACGCCGGCCTTATCAGCCAATACCGATGCGACGACAAAGAGCCCTACGTTTTGGTGCAGTCCATGATTACCAGCGACGATATTGGAATCATTGAAAAGCCAATTGCGATGTAAGACGAGCAAGTCGATATACCAGTGGTCCTCTTCGTCAATAAGGGGTGCTCCGATACTGAGCTGAATTGCACGGTTACCATCCGCCATATCGATCCATGCATATTTGTCACCGGCACGTTCAGGTGGGGTATTGGCCATAGCCCAGGAGTGGGCTATTCGCTTCCACTCATTTTTCGAATCTTGATTACCATCTAGCGCATCCCATAAATAAGGGTTAATCCATCGCAGCGTTTGGAACTGGAAGCGCCAGTTAAGGTCGGTAAATGGATCTGCTATCCAATCTGTGTAATCACCGGTCCAAGTCTTATGGGGCGGAAGGGTGATTTTGCCTTCTTGTAGCTCGTCTAGGCGGTTCTGGGTTGTTTTATCTCGAATGTAGTATTTACCGATCGTTGCCTGGCGCTTAGCAGCTTCGATATT
>DXHA01000046.1 GCA_019113675.1 Candidatus Yaniella excrementigallinarum | reverse complement strand
TCTGCAAGCTCAGGGCGTTGTAAATAGTCAACGTGACGTAATGCCATAGGATGAACTCCCGGCTGTGAACGGCTCTTTTGATACTCTGCGGTTCCGGCCTCTAACATTTCTGGTGCTTGTCCACCGGTATGGATCCAAGCGGCTGTTAGTAGTGTAGCTGTCCAATCTCCAGTGATGATATGTTCTGCGGCCATTCGTACAGCTTTGGCACGCTGTGTGGCCGTGTCGGGAAGATCCGCATCGACATAATAGGGACCGAATTGAGCGCGCAGCATACCGTGATATGCCATTGCAGATAATTCGGTCGGCGAAAAAGGGTCATGGGGGACATACAAGCCGTACTGGTTGGTCACAGAACTATTTACTGAGGTAGTCATCATGACTCTATGGTTACAAAAAACAGTCCCAGCCGAAGGTGTGTCGGCCGGGACTGTGGATAACTTTTTAGGACTTGTGTCTAATACGTCTACTCGTCAGCTGCTTGAACCACTTGTAGCCACTGGCGACGGGCGTCTAAAGCCTCTTGTGTAGCAGTAATTTTCTTTTGATCCCCTGCTTGTTGGGCCTCGGCAAGTTCTGCTTCAAGTTGTTCAATGGTCTCTTCCAACTGTGTCAGCGCCGAGCTAGTACGAGCTTTTGTTTCTGGGTCATTGCGACGCCAGTGCTCATCCTCTAAGTCAATGAGAGCTTGTTCAAATCTGCGAAAATCAGCTTCCACACGTTTCATGTCTTTGCGCGGAACGCGACCAGCTTCATCCCAGCGTGCACGTAGGTCTTTTACGACAGCGCGTGCAGATTCGAGATTCTTGAACGGCAGGTGCTGTTCAGCCTCTTTAAGCAGTTGTTCTTTGACTTCAAGATTCGCCTCGTATTCCCGATCGATCTTGGCATTAGCAGCATCTCTGGCTTTAAAGAAGACATCTTGCGCGCCACGGAAACGTGCCCAAAGCGCATCATCGTCTTTGCGCGAAGCTCGAGGAGACTTCTTCCATTCCGCCATCAGGTCTCGGTATTTGAGTGTGGTCGGACCCCACTCGGACGAATTTTGTAAGGATTCGGCACGCGAAATAAGTTCTTCTTTGATCTTCTTCGCTTCGGCATTGCGCGCGTCTAGCTGAGAAAAGAATGCTCGGCGATTTTTCTCGAAAGTATTGCGTGCAGTACGAAAGCGCCCCCAGAGAGCATCCTCGGTAGCACGGGATAGCCGAGGCCCAGCTTTTTGGGTTGCCCGCCATTGATCAAATAGCTCGCGCATCTTGGCGGTTGATTGTTTCCATTGCGTCTTAGCAGGATCTTGGCTAGCTACTTGTTCGGCGTGCTCGACGATGGCTTCCCGTGCAGCATGTTGTTCAGCTTGTGCTTCTTCGCGCTGGGCTTGTTGTTGGGCCTGCCGCTGCGCAAGCTCATCGCGAAGCTGTTGAGAAGCTTCACGGAGTTTTGCCATGTCGCCAACCATCTGCCGTTTAGCGATTGTTTCGTCGATCTGATCGAGGGTCTTTTCTAATTCCCGATTTGATGCGTCGGTCTCAAGACGCTGGGTCAACAGCTGTAGCTGCGTCATTACGTCATCATATTTACGAACGTAATAGGCTAAAGCGTCCTCTTGCGATGCTTCAGGTACTTGACCGACTTCAATTTTTTCGTCACCGTCGAGTAGCGTTACGACTCCGTTGTCTGAAACCTCGGCAAACTGCTTGGCCTCTGCTAGATCAGACGTATATGCCGGGACAGGCGCTACGGGCGCAACAGGGCTAATTTCGGCTGGAGTTACAGAACCTGGTTTTGGGGCTGCTGGTTTTGGAGCGTCGGGTTGTTGACTCGTTGTCACCGCTAAAACTTTCTTCCTAGGTGGGAAATCTCATAAGCCATTGGATAATTCAGATGAGATGGTCACTGATAGCTTACGCGAAACACATACAATGGCAGAGTACTTTAATTAGAAGCCACTGAAGTGCGCATTGCAACAGCCTATTGAACCCTGGAGAATATACCCCTATGTCCCGTAAGACTTCGCTATCTGGATTTCACGAATGGTTGCCACAGGAACGTCTCGTTGAACTCCATGTACTTGATACGCTGGCAGAAGTTTTTGAACTCCACGGGTTTTCCAATATTGAAACCCGCGCGGTTGAAACTTTAGGCACTTTATTGCGTAAAGGCGAGATAGATAAAGAGGTTTATACGGTTTCGCGTATCCATGAAACCGAGGCTCCTGATCCGCAGGATTTATCGCGGTTGGCGCTGCATTTTGACCTGACAGTGCCATTTGCTCGTTATGTAACAGAGAACGCGGGGTATCTAACTTTCCCATTTCGCCGCTACCAGATTCAAAAAGTTTGGCGCGGCGAGCGCCCACAAGAAGGGCGTGCGCGGGAGTTCACCCAGGCCGACATTGATGTGGTAGGCGATGGTAATCTCGATTTCCGAAATGATATTGACGTGGCACTAGTAATGGCCGAAGCATTATCCAAACTGCCAATCGGCGAATTTATTATTCGGATCAACAACCGCAAACTGGCAGAAGGATTCTATCGGGGCATCGGTATAGAAGATACTGCCGGGGTCTTACGCAACATTGATAAACTCGAAAAAATTGGACCAGAAAAAGTCGCAGAAGGCTTACAACAAGAAATCGGTGCCAGTGCTGAGCAGGCCGAGCTAGCATTGAAACTCGCCCAGATCCGGACTACAGATTCGTCCTTCGTTGAACAGGTCCAAAGCCTTGGTGTTGAAGACGAATTGCTAGCTGAAGGGCTTAGCGAGCTAGCTGAAGTCATTGATGAACTCGATAAACGCGCCCCGGGGAAAGCCGTAGCAGACCTTTCAATTGCTCGCGGCTTGGATTATTACACCGGTACCGTATACGAAACCAACCTGGTCGGTCATGAGCAGCTTGGGTCTATTTGTTCCGGTGGGCGCTACGACTCGCTTGCCACTAAAGGCAAACGTACCTTCCCGGGTGTTGGGCTATCTATTGGTGTGACTCGATTAGTATCTAGAATCTTTGCTAAGAACATGGCTGAAGCGTCACGTTCAGTGCCTACTGCAGTCTATGTAGCTCTGACGTCCGATGAGGACTGGTCGGCTGCACAAGATATCGCCCAGAAACTGCGTGGGCGGGGGATCAGCACCGAGGTTGCCACTAAGGCCGATAAATTCGGAAAGCAGATCCGGCACGCTGACCGTCGCGGAATACCATACGTCTGGTTCACTAGTCATGATCAAACAGGTAATCCGGTCTACGAGATCAAAGACATCCGAAGCGGGAATCAGACACAAGTTGATTTAGAAACCTGGATGCCGCCGGCAGAAGACTTGCGCCCACAAACCGCAGCAGTGGACCTGTCAGCACAGTAAAATACCACGCCGGTACAATATCCACGGATACCACAACGATTTTTATCCACGTAGAACTCAAAAGGGGAAACACAACGTGCTTCGCACCCATAAACTCGGCACACTCAATGCCGAAAACATTGGCCAAACCGTTACCGTGGCAGGCTGGGTGGCCCGCCGCCGTGACCACGGTGGGGTAGCTTTTATCGACCTTCGTGATGCTTCAGGCATAGCACAAATCGTGATCCACGATGAGTCGAAATTCGATCAATTGCGCAACGAATACGTGTTGCAAGTAAATGCTGAAGTTAGAGCCCGCCCTGAAGGTAGCGAAAACTCTAATATTGCTTCCGGTGACGTAGAACTTTTTGCATCAGAGGTAACCGTATTAAATACTGCGGCAGCTTTGCCCTTCCAGATTGACGAGCACGTTGAAGTCGGCGAAGAAGTTCGCTTGAAACACCGGTATTTGGATTTACGCCGTCCCGACCCAGCACGCATTATGCGTTTGCGTTCTGAGGTCAACCGGACGGCACGCAACCTGCTGGCGGATCAAGAATTTATTGAGGTTGAAACACCAACCTTGACGCGTTCGACACCGGAAGGCGCCAGAGACTTCCTAGTACCAGCACGATTGGCACCTGGGTCTTGGTATGCGTTGCCACAATCACCGCAGTTGTTTAAACAACTGCTGCAAGTCGGGGGTATAGAACGCTACTATCAGATCGCACGCTGTTACCGTGACGAGGATTTCCGTGCCGATCGTCAGCCGGAGTTCACCCAGTTAGATATTGAAGCTTCTTTCGTAGAACAGGACGATATTATCGGCCTGGCCGAAGAACTATTGGTTTCAATATGGAAGCTTATTGGCGTTGAAATTCCAACGCCAATACCCCGTATTACCTACAAAGAAGCAATGGAAAAATACGGTACCGATAAACCAGACCTCCGCTTTGGTTTGCCACTAACGGATATGACGGCGTACTTCGCCGACACCCCGTTCCGTGTCTTCCAAAACGAGTACGTTGGTGCCGTGGTCATGCCGGGTGGCGGATCTCAACCGCGTCGTCAGCTGGATGCATGGCAAGAATGGGCCAAACAACGTGGCGCCCATGGGTTGGCTTACGTCTTGTACAAGGAAGACGGTGAATTAACAGGCCCGGTGTCAAAAAATATTTCGGAAACGGAACTTGCTGGGCTGGCCGAAAAAACCGGCGCAAACCCAGGCGATGCTATTTTCTTCGCTGCGGGTAAACCAGCTGAATCCCGCGCGCTACTGGGTGCAGCACGTGTTGAGATCGGACATCGCGTTGGCCTCATCAAAACCAACTCCGAGGTACCGGCTGAAAAACAAGACTGGGCGTTTGTTTGGGTCGTTGACGCACCAATGTTCGAGCCTGCAGCTGCCGCCGAAGCCGAAGGTGATGTGGCAATTGGAGATGGTGCTTGGACTGCAGTCCATCACGCATTTACCTCACCGAAGCCGGAATACCTGAATACTTTCGATACCACCCCAGACGAAGCTCTGGCGTACGCCTACGATATTGTTGTCAACGGCAACGAAATCGGCGGAGGATCAATCCGTATCCACGATCAGGACGTGCAAAAACGAGTCTTCAATGTCATGGGGATTTCTGAAGAAGCAGCACAAGAAAAATTTGGTTTCCTGCTTGACGCTTTCCAATACGGGGCCCCACCGCACGGCGGCATTGCTTTTGGTTGGGATCGTATTATCGCGCTATTGGCCGGTACCGATTCTATTCGTGAAGTCATTGCATTTCCTAAGACAGGAAACGGGCATGATCCACTGACTGATGCACCAGCGCCGATCACCGCTGAGCAACGAGCAGAAACCGGTGTCGATTATGAGCCAGAAGACGAAGAAGGTTCTGACGAAGAATAGCAACGACTCCAAGTAGAAAGGCACCGGTTGGGCACCCAACTGGGTTATATCGGTGCCTTTCCTACCTTCTACGGCTTGGTTCTTAGCCTTAATGACTGACGCGCCCAAACACTACAGCGTTTTATGTTGTGCCAGTCATGAGTGGCTGATGGTTTCTCATTATGTATGGCTATCACAGAAAACCGTAGGTGTGGGGTTGGAACAGAACAAGACCAGTGCGCTTAGCCTCTACGAGGGGCTGCTAAATCATCAGAATCTATCACGAGCGTAAACGGGCCGGTATTAGTCAATGAGATGTCCATCATCGCGCCAAACTGACCGGTTTCAACTTCGAGTCCCTGATTGCGAATTTGGTGGACGAAATACTCATAGAGCGGTTCGGACTGCTCAGGACGTGCAGCCTTGGACCAGGAAGGCCTACGTCCTGTTCGTACATCGGCATATAGCGTGAACTGCGACACCACTAGAACCGGTGCATGTAGTTCCAACGCCGAATGTTCCTCGCCTAAGATACGAAGATTCAAAATTTTATTTACCAGGGCATCAGCTTGTTTTTGAGTGTCATCTACATGAACACCCAAAAGAATCATCAGTCCCGGACCAGTGATTTCACCGATACGTTGTTTTTCGACGGTGACACTCGCTTGAGAAACTACTTGAATGACTGCGCGCATGACCCCAATTCTAATAGCCAATACCGTACCCGGCTGGCAATCACTAGACTAGTAGCGTGCAAGATCTGTTCTCTTCGACTCACGATGACGATAACAACTATCCAAACACCACCACAGCGGGGTCTGCTGCCGGTGCGCCCTTGGCGGTTCGGATGCGTCCACGTACTTTGGACGAGATCGTCGGCCAGCAACATCTGCTGGCACAAGGCTCTCCATTACGAAAACTCACAGAAAATACCGGCTCTAACAACATCGGGCCGTCTTCGTTAATTTTGTATGGTCCGCCCGGTACCGGAAAGACCACTTTGGCACACGTAATCTCGCAGGCACCGGATCGGAAATTTGTGGAACTGTCGGCGATATCTTCTGGGGTCAAGGATGTTCGTCGGGTTATGGAACAAGCGTTGGATAACCGCGACCTGTATGGGCGTACCACGATCTTGTTTCTCGATGAGATCCACCGTTTCAATAAGGCTCAACAGGATGCTTTGTTGCCAGGAGTCGAAAATGGTTGGGTCATCCTGGTGGCAGCCACAACCGAGAATCCATCCTTTTCTGTTATCTCACCATTATTGTCACGTTCCATCATGCTTACGCTTGAACCGTTAACAGACAATGACATCGGTGTACTTATCGACCGGGCTATTACTGAGGAGCGTGGGCTCAATAGCTCGGTCGAACTCAACGATGAGGCACGAGACTATCTGATTCGAATGGCCCAAGGCGATGCCCGCCGTGCACTGACCACATTGGAAGCGTCCGCCGGGGTCGCTGTGAACCAGGGCAGCGGCGAAAACTTACCGATCATTACCGTTGAACATGCTGCCAAGGCCATGGACCAGGCCGTGTTGCGGTACGATAAGGACGGTGACCAGCACTACGACGTCATCTCAGCGTTCATCAAATCCATTCGTGGCTCAGACGTTGACGCGGCACTGCACTACTTGGCCCGGATGATTCACGCTGGTGAAGATCCACGCTATATTGCACGTCGGTTGATCGTACATGCCTCCGAAGATATCGGCATGGCCGACCCTACCGCATTGCAATCCGCCGTCGCCGCCGCACAATCTGTGCAGCTGGTCGGGATGCCAGAGGGACGTATCCCGTTATCCCAGGCAGTTATTCATCTGGCTACCGCACCAAAATCTAATGCCTCTTATGTAGCTATTGACGCTGCGCTGGCAGACGTGAAATCCGGACACGCCGGTAGTGTGCCTAAACCATTGCGCGACGGACACTATCCGGGAGCAAAAGCCATGGGGCACGGTGTTGGTTATAAATATCCACATTCCTATCCGCACGCGATTACAGATCAGCAGTATCTGCCGGATAACCTGACGGATCGGCAATATTATCTGCCCTCTGGTAATGGACGAGAACATATGTTGGTTGATCGTCTTGAACGCTTGCGTGCGGTGTTGCATAATGAGCCGATGCCGACATCTGAACAGTCTGCTACCAACGGTCAGGCGAATCAGGAAGCCGCTTCGAAATTCGGAGACGATACTACCTCGACTAATTAGGCGTGCAGATCAGGCATCTGATAAAGTTACCCCTTGTCTGGCACGTTTCCGCATGATCGCGAAACGGTAGTAATGACGGTTGGCGGTATAACCCTCAGCTCTCTGGCAAACAATGACATCAGAGGCCAGGATTCACTTGCATTAATAGCTAGTCGGCTCTGTCGTGCAAGTGATAACAAAACCATTCGATACCGCATGACAAGAAAAGGAAGCCACAACACTATGGCTAAAGGTTTACGTACCCGTCGTACAGTGCGCCATTCACGCGCATTGGGTATTGCACTGACTCCAAAAGCTGAAAAGTACATGGAGCGTCGCCCTTACGGTCCAGGTCAGCACGGACGCGCACGTCGTCGCGCAGACTCTGACTACTCGGTCCGGCTAAAAGAAAAACAGCGGCTGCGCGCTATTTACAATATCCGTGAATCTCAGATGGTCCGATACTTCAACGAAGCCCGCCGTCGTCCGGGTCTAGCCGGCGAGAACCTCGTTGAAATTCTTGAATCCCGCTTAGATGCTCTTGTGCTGCGTGCTGGATTTGCTCGCACGATCGCACAGGCCCGCCAAATGGTCGTGCACCAGCACATCCTGGTTGATGGTCAGCGAGTTGACCGCCCATCTTTCCAAGTTTCTGAAGGCCAGTTGATTCACGTTGCGGAACGCAGCGAGAGCATGGTCCCATTCCAGATTGCAGCTACAGGTGCACATCAGGAAGTTCTACCAGATGTCCCAGGCTACTTGGATGTAGAGATTGAAAAATTGCGTGCGACGGTAGCTCGCGCTCCCAAACGTGCTGATATCCCAGTTTCTATCCAAGAAAACCTGGTCGTCGAGCACTACTCACGCTAAGCACGCAGACTCTACATTACGTATATACATTACGTTTATGTACCGGCTCGGTGGATCTTGCATTGGCAAGACCCCGAGCCGGTTGCGTTTTCAGCTCTAAACTCGAGACAATAACAGTTGTTCTGCTTACCAAATTGGTACAGTGGGTAAGGTTACAAATCAGAAAGGGTTGGCGGTTGTGAAACGAGTCCTACTTGTCGGCGTGGGTGCTGCGATTGGGTGGTACGGGCATTCCAAATTATCCAAAGGTCGCGATGCAGCAGCACTACGGGCTGAAGAGGCTCTGCGCACTTCATTAGCACCTGAAAATATCGGTCGAAGCATCGGCGAAGGTGCAGCCAATATCATGGTGGAATCTACGCGAGCTTTTTTCACCACTGTGCGTGACCAGTTGCCAGTGCTCAACCGCAGTCAGTCGTCGGTACCGGTTGTTGAGGATATTGACGATTTAGAACCGCTCCGAGGAGAAGTAACCGAAGTGGCCCCGGGGCACTGACCAGTACTCGTCCTTTAAAGTATTCGGAATTAAACCGGTGGGTTCACTGGTTTCTACGTTGTGATGGAATAACAATTATGCAGATTCATGAAATTGCCCGCCGTTGGAACACATTCTTTGAACAGAAGAACCATACTGTAGTTCCCTCGGCATCGTTGGTGTCCCCAGATCCATCACTGCTATTTACTGTTGCTGGTATGGTTCCGTTTATCCCGTATTTTCTGGGACAGCAGACACCACCGTATGACCGGGCCGTGTCGGTGCAAAAATGTATACGTACCGCTGATATCGAAGAGGTTGGTAAAACTGCCCGGCACGGTACGTTTTTCCAGATGGCCGGAAACTTCTCATTTGGTGACTATTTTAAAGAAGGCGCCATTACGATGGCTTGGGCGTTGCTTACCACGCCACAAGCCAATGGGGGATATGGCTTAGACCCAGACCGGCTATGGGCTACTGTCTACGAGGAGGACGACGAGGCCTACAGCATCTGGCGTGACGTTGTGAAAATCCCCGAGGAACGAATCCAACGCATCGGTAAAGAAGACAACTATTGGCACACCGGACAGCCAGGACCAGGTGGTCCGTGTTCGGAAATCTTTTACGATCGTGGCCCTGAATATGGCGTAGATGGTGGGCCAGCAGCAGATGACACCCGGTATCTTGAGATCTGGAATCTGGTGTTCATGCAATATCAATTAGGCGAGGTCCGGAGTCAGGATGATTTTGACATCGTCGGAGAACTTGCCCACAAAAATATTGATACGGGCCTAGGGCTCGAGCGTCTTGCAATGATTTTGCAAAACGTAGAAAACATGTACGAGACCGACCAAGTCCGGCCCGTATTAGATCGCGCGGCCGAATTGGCTGAGGTTAGGTATACTTCGACCGAAGATCCAAAGGACCCTAATTTCTCCAACGACATGCGTTTGCGCTATATCGCAGACCACATCCGCTCAGCCTTGATGCTCATCAGTGATGGGGTAGTACCAGGTAATGAGGGGGGCGGATACGTATTGCGAAGGCTGATACGTAGGGCAGTCCGTGCTATGAGGCTCATGGGCGTCACGACTGCAGTGTTGCCAGAATTGTTACCCGTTTCCCGGGACGCTATGCGTGGCACGTACCCAGAGGTTGCCGAAGATTTCGACCGTATTTCACGGATTGCCTATGCTGAAGAACGCACTTTTTTGCGTACCATTGCAGCCGGTAGCCACCGTTTAGAGTCCTCTGTTGTTCAGGCGAAACAATCTGGTGCCACACTGTCTGGGGATGTGGCGTTTGAATTGCACGATACCTATGGGTTCCCTATTGATCTGACATTGGAAATGGCTGAAGAAGCCGGAGTTGATGTCGATCAAAATAAGTTTATGCAACTGATGCAAGAACAGCGGGAACGCGCACGTAAGGATGCTAAGGCTAAAAAGACAGGGCATGTTGATACCAGCCTGTACTATGAAGCCCATGCCGGCCAAGACACCGTCTTTACTGGCTACACCGAGCACACCACCCAGTCGGCAATACGTACGTTGCTCGTGGATGGGCAACTAGCAGGATTTGCACAGCAAGGCCAACGCGTGGAAGTAGTTCTGGATGCCACCCCGTTCTATGCAGAAGCTGGGGGACAGGCAGCTGATACCGGATTAATCACCGGTGACGGGTTCGTCATTGAGGTGACCGACGTACAGTCTCCTATTAACGGTCTAGCTGTACACCAGGGTTTGATACGTGAGGGCGAAGCTCCCATGGGTGCTCAGGCTGTGGGAGCCATTGACCTGCAGCGTCGTATTGACGCGCAAAAAGCTCACTCAGCGACTCACATTATCCATGCTGCCCTGCATCAGATACTGGGTAAAGATGCCGTACAAGCCGGGTCATTCAATAAAGAAGGCTATTTACGCTTTGATTTTCGGTGGCAAGATGCGCTTTCAGATGCAGCGCGACAAGAAGTTGAAGAGTTGGCAAATATCGCCATCCGTGACAACTTTACAGTGCAGACCATGGAAACAAGTCTTAAAGAAGCTCAAGCTATGGGCGCAATAAGCCTGTTTGGCGAAAAGTATGGCGATAGGGTGCGAGTTGTAGAAATTGATGGTGCATGGTCTCGGGAACTATGTGGCGGTACACACGTCACTAGTACCGCAGAGATTGGTACTCTAGCGCTACTGAATGAACAATCGGTGGGATCTGGCAACCGCAGAGTTGAAGCCTTGGTTGGTCTGGACGCCTTCGAACACTTTGCTGCTGAACGAACCTTAGTTAACCAGCTGTCCACTATGCTCAAAGCCCCTACCGCTGATATCCCTGCGCGTGTGGAACAGACTCTGCAAAAGCTGCGTCAAATGGAAAAACAACTCGCAGAACTTCGGTCTCAACAAATGTTAGCGCGAGCTGGAAAGCTTGTAGAACAAGCCACAACGGTCGGTGAGGTTACCTTATTGGCCCATAACGTGGGTGAGGTTTCTAGCGCTGACGATTTACGCGCTACTGCACAGGATCTCCGTGACCGCCTGACAAAGGCCGGCAATCAGAATATAGTCGTGGCAATAATTGGTATTGCAAATAACCGACCCTTAGTAGTGATCAGCGCAAACGATGGTGCTCAAAATCTAGGGCTTAAAGCCGGTAACCTCGTGAAAGCAGCTTCTCAGGTATTGGGCGGTGGTGGAGGCGGTAAACCTGATTTGGCACAAGGTGGTGGCCAAGATGTATCGAAAATTGATGATGCTCTGGCAGCTATTCGTCAAAAAGTCCAAGCTGTATAACGCCCACAAAAAGATGACGGTATTGAGAATCTTTTTCCATGACACAAGCAAACGATAGGGAGACGGTGTATGGTTCACGTCTCGGCGTAGACGTAGGACGCGTCAGAGTCGGTCTAGCGGCTACCGATCCGGCAGGTATTCTTGCCAGCCCGGTGGAAACCCTGAAACGTGATACCAAAAACTTCCTGGACTTACATCGAATTGTCGATGAGGTCATTGAGCGTAGTGCTGTTCGCGTGTATGTCGGAGACCCTATCAATCTGAAAGGTAAGAAAACGGCATCAACCGATGATGCACAAATGTTTGCTCGACAACTTGCTGCTTTGTTGGCTGAGGCCGATCTGTCAACGCAAGTTCGTTTGATCGATGAGCGACTATCTACCGTTAGCGCAAGTCAAAAACTACATCAAGCTGGTGTATCGTCGCGCAACCAACGCTCGGTTATAGATCAACTGGCTGCCGTGGCAATTTTGGAACACGCTCTGGTACTGGAAAACAACACTGGCGTCAATACCGGCATCCTGGTCCTCGCGGAACAGGAGTATGACTGTGACGAATGAGGGTTCGCCAGAAGATCGTCCTAAGCGTCAGTTCATGACTCGCCGCGAACGACGCGAGTACGAACGTGCACAGCAGCAAGCTCAAAGAGCCTCCGAAGTACAGCAGGCAGCAAATACTGGACACCGTAGCGGCGAAGACATTCCTTACCTGTTACCGGCCGATGGTGCCGGTGGGTTTGAGACCACGCCTCAACGTCCAATATATACCGGTGCAGACGGTCATACTGACTATTCACGTTATGACACCGATCAGAACATTGACTTAGGTGACCTAAGCCCACTGCCAGAGGACACTCGGGATTATCCGGACCTTGCAGAGGATGTCGCAGAACAGCTCGACGAGGAAATCGCTGAAGAAGAATCTGATGAGCATCCTTTAGGGTACATGTTGGTCGCTGACGGCAGCCAACCTGCACCAAAGATTGATGAAGAAGCATTGAAGATCCGGAAAAGTCGCAAACGCCGTCGTACAGTTGTTATGCTGTCCAGCTTTGCTGTGTTTCTTGCTTTACTCATTGGCGTGGGACTTGGCGTAAGCCACTTTGTGAGTTGGACAAAACATGACTATCCGGGCCCTGGCGGTGATGAAGTGCAATTCGAGGTGCTTCCTGGTGATGGGGCTATTGTTATTGGTAACCGCCTCGTGGAGCAAGACATTGTGGCATCTACCGGAGCATTTCGCGACGCGATAGAAGCTAGTGACGGAACTTCGGAGATCCAACCTGGCGAATATACACTTCGCTATGAAATGCCGGCACGCGATGCTGCATCGATTTTGCTTCGGGAAGATGAAGAAGGCAAAAACTATGCGTATGTGAATTCCGGCTACCGAATCGACGACGTGTACGACACTATTGCTGAACAGACGAGCTATAGCGTCAAGGAAATCGAAGAGGCCGCCGATCCCTCCAACTTTGGTCTGCCTGATGAAGCGTCGTCGCTTGAAGGCTACATTGCTGTGGGAGAATATCATTTTCCGATCGATGCTTCGTTACAAGAGATCCTAGAGCAAATGATTGAACCTACGATGCAAGAATTTGATCGGCTAGGTATCGAGGATCCAAAAAAACAGTTCCGTGTAGTGACCATCGCTTCGATTTTGCAAGCCGAAGCACGCACCAAAGATTTTCCCGAAGTTGCCGGTATCATCGAAAATCGATTGGACCCTGCCAACCCGGAAACTTCTGGGTATTTGCAGATTGACGCTACTGTCATCTACGGAATGGGCGTTCGGCAATTACAATTTTCAGCAGAAGATCGAGAAGATAAGTCCAACCCATACAACACTTATGTACACCGTGGCTTGCCACCAGGTCCTATCGGTGCCCCTTCAATTGAGGCCCTTGACGCGGCTGCCGAGCCGAAAAGTTCGGATAATTATTATTGGATCACCACCAATATTGAAACCGGTGAAACTAAATTTTCAAGCACCTATGAACAACACCAAAAATATCAGCGGGAGTATCGCGAATACTGTGATGACAACCCAGATCTGTGTGGTCGTGGAGAGTAGTTAATTCCGAACATGACTGACCAAATTTATTACGCAGGTGTCCTTGGATCGCCAATAGCACATTCAAAGTCTCCGGACATTCATCAAGCGGCATATCAATATTTAGCAGCACCGATTCGTTACGAACGCTTTGACCTCACTCAGCAACAGGTCGATTCATTTATGGCCTCGCTGCCACAACGATATGGTTCTACTAAGTACCTTGCAGGTTTTTCCGTGACCATGCCGCTCAAGGCGGCCTTGGTCCCGTACATGGCGCAGCTGTCTTCCAGAGTTGAACGGTTGGGGGTGCTCAATACTGTGGTGTTTGACCGTGAGGGCATAGCGCATGGTTACAACACGGATGTCGACGGTGTTCGTCATGCATTATCGACAGCCAATCTGGCTTCAACGACTGTTGGATCAATGGGGATTTTGGGCGCTGGCGGTACGGCCTCGGCGGCAATTGCTGCAGCAGCCGATATGGGGCTGTCAGAAGTTGTGTTGTATGTTCGCAATCCAGATCGAGCCAAAGATAATCTAACGGTGGCCGAACACTACGGTCTGGAAGCCCAGCTTCGGAAACTCACTGAATTCCCCCAAAAGGTGCAAGCACACCAGGCGGTTGTCTCAACGTTGCCGGCTTTTGCGGCTGATTGGCTTGTCGAACAGTTACCTACTCAAAACCTGCCACCATTATTAGATGTTATCTATGAGCCCTGGCCAACAGCACTTGCATCAGCTTGGCAAACTGCTGGAGCACACGTTGCCTCGGGGCTCGATATGTTGTTGTATCAGGGTGTTGAGCAAGTCAAACTTTTTACCAAAAAAGTATTGGAACAACACACACATAATGACTGGGCTATTGTGACCGACCAGATGGCAACGGCCCTAGGTATTGCACGCAAAGTGTAATGTCGCGTTGGACAAATACGGACACGAAGCAAGCGCTAATGCGCTGGGCATGAAAGAATCGAGCGTATGATGCGTTGGTTAACTGCAGGAGAGTCTCACGGTTCTGGACTAGTGGGCATTATCGAAGGATTGCCGGCCGGTATTAAGATTACGACGGCCGATATCCAGGAAGCGTTGTTGCGCCGTCGTTTGGGCTACGGTCGTGGCGCACGAATGAAGTTTGAAAAAGACCAGGTCACGATTATTTCAGGCGTGCGTCATGGTGTTACCCTCGGATCTCCCGTTGCCATTCATATCGCCAACACTGAATGGCCCAAGTGGGAAAAGGTGATGAACCCAGATCCGGTTGATCCAACAGAACTCGAGGGCCTGGCCCGTAATGCTGCGTTGACTCGTCCACGGCCGGGGCATGCTGATATGGCCGGCATGCAAAAATTCGGTTTCGATGAAGCTCGCCCACTATTAGAGCGTGCTTCCGCACGAGAAACAGCTACTCGTGTTGCGTTGGGACGCGTTGCTCAGCATTTTTTGGCACAGTTGGGCATCACCACGGTGTCTCACACAGTACAGATGGGCGAAGTTGCTGTAACTGACGATTACGAGTTCCCAACTGCACAAGATGTAGCCAAATTAGATGCGGATCCAGTGCGCTGTGTTGACCCGGAAGTATCCGCCAGAATGGTGGAAACCGTGGACGCCACGAAAAAAACCGGTGAAACACTAGGTGGGGTAACCGAAGTTATCGTGCATAACCCACCGGTTGGCTTAGGCTCACACATCCACTGGGATCGACGTCTGGATTCTAAATTAGCTGGAGCCCTAATGGGCATCCAGGCAATGAAGGGCGTTGAGATCGGGGACGGTTTTGAAACGGCCGCCCGTATAGGATCTGCTGCTCACGATGCGATCGTTCGGACTTCCGAAGGTAACGTGGCCCGCACCACCCAACGTGCTGGAGGAATTGAAGCCGGGATGTCCACCGGAGAACCCATTCGTGTACGAGTGGCAATGAAGCCAATTGCAACCGTACCGCGTGCGTTGCAGACGGTGGATGTCAGCACCGGACAGTCCACCAAAGCGCATCATCAACGGTCTGATGTGACGGCTGTACCGGCTTCCGGGGTGGTTGCCGAAGCTATGGTTGCTTTAACCGTTGCTGAGGAAGTGCTGGAAAAATTTGGTGGTGACTCCGTTGAAGAAACCCAGCGCAATATGCAGGCTTTTATTGCCACGATTCCTACAATTCCCGAACCAGATACTGATGCGGCCCATGAAGACGATATGGGTGATCCTCTCTAGCCATGACTGATTCGAAAATCCCAATAATTCTGATTGGCCCCATGGGATCGGGTAAGTCCACGGTGGCTGAACATCTTGCCGGCCGACTAAATATCGACTTTGTCGATACTGACGCTTTATTTGTTCAGCGTTATGGTGTGATCAGTCACTATTTTGCGACCCATGGCGAAACAAAGTTTCGAGATGGTGAACAAGCAGTGATCGCCGATGCTGTGGTCAAGGATAACCCGTCGATTGTTTCATTGGGAGGCGGTGCCATAATCCGGCCCGCGAATCGTGAAATAATCCGAGACCGGGGCTATGTGGTCTTCCTGGATGTCACTGAAGAACAAGCCCTTGAACGCCTTGGCGATGCATCAGGACGACCTGTTTTGGCTGGGGACCCGGCAAAGAACTGGTCGCGGTTACGAACCGAACGCCTAGACTACTTTCAACAGACCGCCCACAGCGTCATTGATACTACGGGGCTCGATGTCGATGATATTTCTACTATGATCATTGACGGACACCAACAATTTTTGGCAAGGAAAACAACGACTTCTATGTCTGACAATACAAATTCTGACAGTACTGACCAGCCAACCGTCATCCGGGTTAGCGGTGGTGCTGAAAACGAAGTCAACGGCGGTTATGACGTCGCTATTGGCCGTGGTCTGCTCTCCAAGCTCCCCGATATGCTTGGGACCCAACCTTATCGGGTGGCTATCATTTTGCCGCGTGCACTACGTGCTACCGGTGATGTGGTCAAATCCGCACTTGATGATGCCGGATATAATGCAATTCTGGTAGAAATACCAGATTCTGAAGAGGGTAAACATATAGAAGTTGCCTCTTTCTGTTGGCAAGTTTTAGGACAAAGCGACTTCACTCGTTCCGACGCCATCGTTTCGGTAGGCGGGGGAGCGGTCTCGGACCTTGCTGGCTTCGTCGCGGCTACATGGCTTCGTGGTGTCCGGGTGGTTCATATGCCGACCACTCTATTGGGAATGGTGGACGCAGCAGTCGGTGGGAAGACAGGTATCAACACCGCTGAAGGCAAAAATCTAGTAGGATCTTTTCACCCACCAGCAGGGGTGCTAGCCGACCTCGATACACTACTGACGTTGCCGAAAAATGAACTGATTTCCGGGTTGGCCGAGGTCATTAAATGCGGATTTATCGCTGATGGTGTGATACTGGATCTTATCGAAGAAAATACCGATCAGGTATCGAACCCACACTCGACGGTGTTACGTGAACTGATC
Organism: Candidatus Yaniella excrementigallinarum; assembly: GCA_019113675.1. Classification (GTDB taxonomy): domain Bacteria; phylum Actinomycetota; class Actinomycetes; order Actinomycetales; family Micrococcaceae; genus Yaniella; species Yaniella excrementigallinarum. Next base: position 18,889 of record DXHA01000046.1, on the reverse strand, counting down.
GAGCGTGCCATTAAAGTAAAAGCAGACGTCGTCAGTAAGGATTTCAAAGAATCCAATGAGCGTCAGATGCTCAATTATGGTCACACTTTAGGCCATGCCATTGAACTGGCCGAACGTTATCAATTCCGCCACGGTGCCGCAATTGCTATCGGTATGATGTTTGCGGCAGAACTGGCACGTTCTGTTGGACGTGTCGATGATGCAACGGTGGAACGTCACAAACGGATATTTGACAGTGTTGGTCTGCCCACTACCTACCCGGGCGATCGATGGGCAACGTTATTGGACGGCATTCGTCGTGACAAGAAAAATCGCGGCGAACAATTGCGCTTCGTCCTGCTTGAGGTCCCTGGATCTCCAGTAATCTACGATGTACCTGATGAATCACTGCTGTTTGCGGCCTACCAAGAAATTGCAGAATAGAACACGGCATCTTTTTGAGTCGTCGTTTACACTAGTTTGAGGCCGCGTTGCGGCCACGACTGGAATCTGCCAGCTATCACCTATTTCAAAATCTTAAACGGAGAATATGCCTTATGGTTATGCTCACCAGTAATGACATTAAAAACGGTTCGGTTGTTGTTGTAGACGGCCAACTGTGGCAGGTCCAAGAGTTTCAACACGTAAAACCAGGTAAAGGTGGTGCTTTTGTTCGCACGAAAATTAAGAACCTTACCTCCAACAAAATTGTTGATAAGACGTGGAATGCCGGGGCGAAACTCGAATTTGCCAGCGTAGACCGTTCCGAATATCAGTACCTTTACCGTGACGCAGACGAATATATCTTTATGGACCTAACAACGTTTGACCAGGTCATAGTCCCTGCCTCCGTCGTCGGAGATGCCGCAAACTTTTTACTAGAAAACGAAACCGCCAGCATTGCCATTTCAGATGGCACCCCGCTGTATTTGGAACTACCAGCCTCTGTGACTTTGGAAATTACATATACCGAGCCGGGTCTACAAGGTGACCGTTCATCTGGTGGCACTAAGCCAGCTACGTTGGAAACCGGCTACGAGATCCAGGTACCGTTGTTTATGGAAGAAGGCACTAAAGTTCGTGTTGACACCCGCACCGGTGAATATCAGGGTCGGGCCACAGAATAATAGCTGGCACGGAGTATCACTACATTGGCTGATAAACAACACAACGAGCACACTCATAAAATTGGTTCTCGAGGTAGAGCTCGACGCCGTGCTTTAGAAATACTATTTGAAGCAGAACAACGCCAAACCACTCCACTGGAAGCTTTGCAGCGGCGTCGAACCTATACGGACCAAACAATCAACCCTTATACCACCAAGATTCTGGACGGTGTTATAACCCACCAAGAACAAATCGATGAATTATTAGCCCAGTACGCGCATGGCTGGACTATGGAGCGTATGTTAGCGGTCGATAAATCGATTCTGCGACTTGGTACATGGGAATTACTGTTTAACACCGAAATGCCTGACGGTGCTGCCGTAAACGAGGCAGTCAATATGGCTCGAGAATACTCCAACGACGATTCGCCAGGCTACGTCAATGGTGTGCTGGGTCGTCTCCAAGAACTTAAGCCCACACTACTGTTGTAATCAGAAGCGCGGGTACCTCAACCGGTGCTACAGTTATATCAGTGAAACTGACGGGATCACCACACGCCCCGCAGATCCTTTAATGGTCCGTCCAGTGAGGCGGGAAAGGAGACCAACGTGGTGTCAGAACCTGTGCGCAAAGCGCGCACTGTCATGTCAGAATCCGATATTAACCGGGTACTGACACGGATTGCTCATGAAATCCTCGAGGCAAACCGAGGGATAGAAAACCTGCTCATTTTAGGCATCCCTCGACGCGGTGTGCCGCTGGCTAATCGTCTAGCAGCAAAGTTAGCCGAGATTGAACCAGAGTTTGTTGTTGATGATCGCACCGGACAGCTCGACATCACGCTATACCGTGATGATCTAGCCCGTGCCGAATCGCGGATTCCTGTCTCGACGATCATCCCACCAGCCGGTATCGATAACGCTGTGGTTGTTCTTGTCGATGATGTCTTATATTCAGGACGCACCATTCGTGCCGCGCTGGATGCGTTAGCTGATATTGGACGTCCGCATACGGTACGGCTCGCCGTACTAGTGGACCGTGGCCATCGACAGCTACCTCTACGAGCTGATTACGTAGGCAAAAACCTACCAACGGCTTCATCAGAACACGTTCTGGTGCAAATGGAAGAAATTGACGGTAGTAACCAGGGCTACACATCCGACCAAGTACAAATTGTGGATGTGATCGACTAATGCGGCACCTATTGGCTACCCGAAATCTGTCCTACGACAACGCCATGGCTATTCTTGATACCGCACAAGAAATGGCAACAGTATCGCAGCGTTCCATAAAAAAACTTCCTACACTGCGTGGTCAGACCGTCGTCAACTTATTTTTTGAAGATTCCACTCGCACACGGACGTCTTTTGAAGCCGCAGCAAAGCGACTGTCAGCAGACGTGTTAAATTTTGCTGTCAAAACTTCATCGGTCTCTAAGGGTGAATCACTGAAAGACACTGTGCAAACTTTGGAAGCTATCGGTGGCGATGCGATTGTTATGCGTCACTGGGCATCCGGTGCAGCTAATCAACTGGCTAATTTCGGGTGGTCATCGTCTGCAATTATTAACGCCGGTGATGGCACCCACGAACACCCTACACAGGCACTGCTTGATGCCTTCACACTACGAAACCGACTACATAAACAACACGCCACTGGTAAAAATCTTGAAGACGTGCATGTAGTAATTGTCGGCGATATATTGCATTCTCGTGTCGCACGTTCAAATGTTTGGCTGCTACATACCTTGGGAGCCAAAGTAACATTATCCGGTCCACCCACGCTCATGCCTGTTGGAGTAAATACATGGCCGGTTGATATCAACTATGATTTAGATGCCCTATTGGCTCAGCGGCCCGATGCGATCATGATGCTGAGAGTACAAGCCGAACGTATGTCTGGAGATTTTTTCCCATCGGCATCCGAATATACCCGTGGCTGGGGCCTCACCAATGACCGGTATAAGACCATTGCAGGGACACAAACCTTCATAATGCACCCGGGCCCGATGAATAGGGGCCTTGAAATCTCTGCTGCAGCCGCTGACTCGGTACAAAATACTGCCTTGGAACAAGTAGCCAACGGCGTATCAGTCCGCATGGCAGTGCTCTATCTATTGCTTGCAAGCCAACCTGGGCAATGAAAGGCCTAAACATGACTTATACCTATCTCATCACCGGTGGCACAACCCCCGATGGTATTCAAACAGATATTATTGTGGATAGTGACGGCCGTATTGCCCAATTAGGACAGCACCTCAGTGCTGATGGTGCCAAGATTATTGATGCCACAGGAAAAATTGTCCTTCCTGGGCTGGTAGATCTGCATACGCACCTACGAGAGCCAGGTAATAACGACGCCGAAACCATTGAAACTGGCACACGAGCGGCAGCAATGGGCGGATATACTGCTGTTCATGCTATGGCGAACTCTGATCCGGTGGCAGATACCGCCGGCGTCGTCGAGCAAGTTTATCGGCTAGGCAAAGAAGCTGGCTGGACTGATGTCTATCCGGTGGGTGCAGTGACAGTTGGGTTAGCGGGTGAACATTTAGCTGAATTTTCGGCCATGCATGATTCAGCCGCAAAAGTCATCATGTTTTCAGACGATGGAATGTGTGTATGGGACCCGGTATTAATGCGTCGGGCATTAGAGTGTGTGAAGTCGTTTGATGGCTTTATTGCGCAGCACGCTCAAGAGCCACGGCTCACCAACGGTGCCCAGATGAACGAATCTGCACTGTCGTCTGAATTGGGACTTGCAGGTTGGCCGGCCGTGGCCGAAGAGTCAATCATTGCCCGAGACGTATTATTGGCCCAACACGTAGATTCACGGGTCCATATATGCCACGTATCGACAGCGGGTTCCGTAGAGCTGATTCGATGGGCTAAATCCCAAGGGATAAATGTGACTGCAGAAGTAACGCCGCACCATTTATTACTTACGGAAGACTACGTAAAAACCTATGACCCGGTATATAAGGTCAACCCGCCGTTGCGTAAGGATTCCGATGTGCATGCACTGCGCAACGGCCTGGCTGATGGCACTATTGACACTGTGGGTACCGACCATGCCCCTCATACCGAAGAGACCAAGCAGTGCGAATGGGTTGTAGCTGCGATGGGGATGACCGGCTTGGAAACTGCTTTGCCGGTTATCCAACACACGATGGTGGATACCGGCTTGATGGACTGGCACGGGGTTGCTCAGGTGATGTCGGCCAATCCGGCCCGTATCTACCGTCATACTGACCAGGGTCAGCTCACCGAAACCGGAGGACTGGTTGAAGGTGCTTTAGCGAATATCGCTGTCTATGATCCTGCACACCGATTCGTGGTGAATCCGATAAACCACACTTCCAAATCAACCAACTCCCCATACCGTGGCATGGAACTTGTAGGCAAGGTCACCAACGTTTTGTATCGAGGTCATCAGGTTGTCGCTGACGCGAACATTAGCAGCCCTTACCAACGCAGCTAATAAGGAAAGATCCCAGTAGTGGACGAAACAATTCTTACCGTAACTCTCAGTGCGCTACTTATCGTAGCGATTATTGGCGGCATGATTATCGGCCGACGAAACCGCACTAAACGACAACGATATATTGCACATCCTCTCGAAGTGCCACAATATATTCTCGATCAACAACCAAGTGCTATGGCCAACGGCATATATGTCACCACCATTTTGGGAAACCATCTGCTTGAGCGCGTGACTGCGCACAGCCTAGGTAACCGCAGCCAGGGCCAACTAGAAGTGCATCCTACCGGGGTCGCCATTCTTCGCGCTGGCGAACCAAATATTTTTATTCCCACATCCGACATCATCACAAGCGCTACGGTTTCGGGCATGGCTGGCAAGTTTGTGGAAAAAGATGGCCTGCTGGCCATTACCTGGTGGCTGGACGAAACCGAAGTGACCACCGGATTTCGCGCTGAAACTATCGAAGAACATCAAGCACTTCGCACCCAACTTGATACCCTTACTAACGGAAGGCAGACAGCATGAGCACATCAGCCAAACTTGTCCTGGCAGATGGCACCATTTACCTGGGAACCACCTATGCCGCAACCGGCAGCGTATATGGTGAACTGGTTTTCGACACGACGATGACGGGTTACCAGCACAGTCTGACGAATCCATCTAATGCAAATACCATTATGGTATTCACCTTCCCGCACATCGGAAACGTTGGGGTCAACGCGGCGGATGCTGAATCAGATACCTACTGGCCCAATGGCGTAGTCATCCGCGATCCAGCCAGAATCCGCTCGAATTGGCAATCAGAACAGTCGTTGGAAGAAGTGTTGGAAAAGGTCAATGTCGTAGGAATCGCCGGGGTTGATACCCGTGCGTTGACTCGACGCATCGCTTCGCTTGGTCAAGTCAATGCTGCAATATTTACCGGTGAACAAGCCCTTGATGCTGATGTCGATCTCGTTGCGAAGGTATGTAATTGGCAACCGTCAAGCACCGCAGATCTACTGGAGCAAGTATCATCCCAGACTTCTTACGTGGTCGAAGCAGAAGACGCGAAAGCAAAGGTCGCTTTGATTGATTTGGGAGTACGTCAAGCCACAATTGATCAGCTGGTTGCCCGTGGCAACACGGTAGAAGTGTTACCGGCTACAACAGCAGCCTCAGAAGTCCTTGACACACAGAGCAATGGGGTAGTGTTCTCTTCCGGTCCGGGCAATCCAGCAGAAGCCAAAGCCCAGGTACAGCTGGCTAAAGACCTACTGGATGCCAAAGTGCCGATGCTGGGTATTGGGCTTGGACACCAGGTCATTGCTACGGCACTGGGGTTTACCACCGCCCGTATGCCACAAGCCCATCGCGGGCCGAATCATCCCGTCTATGACATAGCCTCGGGCCACAGTTTGATCACTAATCAGAACCACGAATATGCAGTCAACGCTAAGTTGGGTACCCAACAATCCCCAAACACCGACTATGGCAATGTAACTGTCACCCAATACAGTCTGAACGATAAATCCGTGGAAGCCTTAGAAGCTAATGAGCTACCGGTCATTACCGTGCAATATTATCCCGAGGATTCGGCCATAACCGTAAATGAGCCACACCCGGTCTTTGACCGTTTTGCAACCCTGATGGCCACCGGCGAGTAAGACGAAGGGAACGACAGATCATGCCAAAACGCACAGACCTCACATCCGTATTAGTTATCGGATCTGGACCGATCGTGATCGGTCAGGCCGCCGAATTTGACTACTCTGGCACGCAAGCTATTCGCGTCCTCAAAGACGAAGGTATCCGCGTAGTGTTGGTGAACTCCAACCCGGCCACGATCATGACTGACCCAGAAATGGCCGATGCCACCTATGTCGAGCCTATTACCGCCGACGTCGTTGAAAAAATAATCGATGCAGAACGCCCCGACGCTATTTTGCCTACCCTGGGTGGTCAAACTGCGCTGAACACTGCCATTCAGCTAGATGAGCGCGGGATATTAGACCAATATGATGTCGAACTTATTGGCGCTAATATTGCGGCCATCGAACTTGGTGAAAACCGTGAACAATTTAAAGGTGTCGTAGAACGCTGCGGTGCAGAATCGGCTCGGTCGGTCATCGTCAATACCATGGACGAAGCATTGGAAGCCGCCAAAGAACTGGGCTACCCAATGGTAGTTCGGCCATCCTATACCATGGGTGGTCTTGGTTCGGGCATGGCCTATGACGAAACAGATCTGCATCGCATCGCCGGTGCCGGTTTACAGTACTCACCGACTTCTGAAGTACTACTCGAAGAGTCAATCTTGGGGTGGAAAGAATACGAATTTGAAATGATGCGCGATAGCGCAGATAACGTTATTGCGCTGTGTTCCATCGAAAACTTTGATCCGGTAGGAGTTCACACAGGAGACGCGATAACCGTCGCACCAGCGGTCACCCTGACCGACCGCGAATACCACAAGATGCGTGATATCTCCATCAAGATTATTCGTGAAGTCGGTGTGGCTACGGGTGGTTGCAATATCCAATTTGCAGTCAACCCGGACGATGGCCGCATTGTCGTCATTGAAATGAACCCACGCGTGTCGCGTTCGTCGGCATTGGCATCCAAGGCCACCGGTTATCCAATTGCCAAAATTGCCACAAAGCTCTCGCTTGGATACACCCTGGATGAAGTGGTCAATGATATTACCGGTACGACCACAGCAGCATTTGAGCCAGCTTTGGATTACGCGGTCGTCAAAGTCCCACGCTTTGCTTTTGAAAAATTCCCGGCAGCTGATGCCACGCTGACGACAACGATGAAGGCCGTTGGTGAAGTAATGTCCTTTGGCCGAAACTTCACTGAGGCCTTGCAAAAAGCCTTACGGTCACTGGAACAAAATAATGACGCCGAATTAGATTTTACTATCCCAGACGCCACTGAAACGGCAGCTCTACTGGAAGCGTCCAAGACTGCAACTACCTCCCGGCTAGGACAGATTCAGCGGGCCTTACTTGGTGGGGCAACCACCACAGAAATATTCGAAACGACTAAGATCGACCCATGGTTTCTTGATCAGCTGTGCCTAATCAATGAAATTGCTACTCAAATCCGTAACGCCGATGAACTCACGCAAGACTTGTTGCTGTATGCTAAGCGTCACGGTTTCTCCGATAAGCAGCTCGGGCAACTACGCCACATGGACGAAGCTGTTGTCCGGGGCGTCCGCCACGCGCTAGGCGTACGTCCAATTTATAAGTCGGTTGACACAGCAGCAGGGGAGCATGCTGCTCAAGCTCCTTATCATTATTCGTCATACGATGGTCAGGAAACCGAAATTACCGACCACCAGCGGCCTACCGTCGTCATTTTAGGGTCGGGACCAAACCGGATTGGACAAGGCGTCGAGTTCGATTACTCATGTGTGCATGCGACCATGGCCATGCAACAAGCCGGTTACGATACGGTACTGGTTAACTGCAACCCAGAAACAGTCTCAACCGACTCTGATATGTCAGACCGGTTGTATTTTGAGCCGCTGACGCTAGAAGACGTACTGGAAATTATTCATGCTGAAGAACAAACCGGCCCGGTTAAGGGAGTCTTTGTCCAATTGGGTGGGCAAACGCCACTGAAACTGGCCAAAGATCTTGCCGAGGCTGGGGTCGTTATTCTGGGTACTTCTCCTGAAGCCATTGATTTAGCAGAGCATCGAGGCTTATTCGCACAGGTTCTTCAGCAGGCCGACCTTGCGGCACCAAAAAGTGGTACGGCCGTATCCTTTGATGATGCCAAGGCTGTTGCCGATGAAATTGGGTATCCCGTATTGGTACGGCCCTCCTACGTATTGGGCGGCCGCGGCATGGAAATTGTCTATGGTGAAGACCAACTGTCGGCATACATAGAAAACTCCACCGCCGAGATTACTGTCGAACACCCCGTATTGGTTGACCGGTTCTTGGATGACGCCATCGAAATCGATGTGGATGCACTATATGACGGTGAAGAATTGTTCATGGGTGGCATTATGGAACACATTGAAGAAGCCGGAGTGCACTCTGGTGATTCGGCATGTGTACTACCGCCTACCACACTGGCCCCCGATGTGTTGGCGCGCGTTCGAGAAGCAACCGAAGCTATTGCCCAAGGTGTTGGAGTCCGTGGCCTGATCAATATCCAGTTCGCATTGACGGCAGATATTTTGTACGTGATTGAAGCAAATCCACGTGCCTCACGGACGGTGCCTTTTGTTTCGAAAGCTACCGGTGTCGCCTTAGCCAAAGCTGCAGCAAAACTTGGTGTTGGCTTCACTATTGCCCAATTGCGAGAAACCGGTGATCTACCTGCAACCCATGATGGTTGGTCATTACCGTTGGGCGCTCCTATTGCCGTCAAAGAGGCAGTGCTACCATTCACCCGCTTTCGGACACCAGAAGGCCGCGTAGTGGATTCGCTGTTGGGCCCAGAAATGCGTTCAACTGGTGAAGTCATGGGCATTGATAAGTATTTCGACACTGCTTATGCAAAATCTCAGGATGCTGTTGGAGGTAAACTACCAACCGACGGTAGGGTCTTTATTTCTGTTGCGAATCGAGACAAGCGCGGGATCGTGGCGCACGCTAAGCGTTTAACCGATATGGGCTTCGAACTGGTATCTACCGGTGGTACCGCAGATGTTTTGGCACGCAATGGAATTGCCACCGAAACGGTTGATAAAATAACAAGAGACGCCGATAAACCTGGCGAAACGATCCTTGACCAACTTGAAGATGGTCGGGTTGATCTGGTCGTCAACACCCCCTCGGGTTCTGAGGCACGTGGAGATGGTTATGAAATCCGTGCCGCGGCAAATTCGTTGGGGGTCCCGATCGTGACGACACTTGCCGCCTTTGGCACAGCCCTGCAAGCTATTCAGGCACAGCGACAATATTCTTGGGACGTCACGAGCCTGCAAGAGCACGATCGTCGTTTGTCTGCAGTTATCAGGAATCAGCGGTAGATGACCATGGAACGCTCATTCGGAGACCGTTTAGTCCAAGCAATGGATCATCAGGGTCCATTGTGTCTGGGTATAGATCCACACCCGCAGCTACTGTCAGCGTGGGGGCTCAATGACGACACAGCAGGGCTTGAGACGTTTTCAAAAACTGTTGTTGAAGCTGCAGCCGGAACGACCGGGGTTGCGGCTCTCAAACCCCAAGTCGCGCTTTATGAGCGTTTTGGCTCCGCGGGTTATGCGGTTCTTGAATCCACACTGCAACTGGCACGGGATGCTGGGATTCTGACCATTGCGGATGCAAAACGTGGCGATATTGGCTCCACTATGGCTGGTTATGCGGCGGCCTGGCTGACTAGTGAATCACCGCTTGCAGCTGATGCGGTGACATTATCTGCGTATTTGGGATACGAATCGCTGCGTCCTAGCATTGACTTGGCATTAGCAAATAACCGCGGGGTTTTCGTGTTAGCACTAACCTCAAACCCTGAAGGAGCCTCTGTTCAACATCTTGGTTCGTCGGGAGACTCTGTTGCTAAACGTATTGTTGATGCCGCAGGTAAGGACAACCAAAACGCGCATCGACTAGGGTCGATTGGCCTGGTGGTGGGCGCTACCGTGACGGCTGCCGCCAAGGCATTAAATATCGATTTGGTTAGGGCAAATGCTCCCATACTGGCACCTGGATATGGTTCCCAGGGGGCCCAGGCAGCCGATATCCGTGCAGGCTTTGGTGAAGCTTGGCCTAATGTCCTCGTCAACTCGTCGAGAGGGATCTTGAAATACGGGCCAAACGTATCAGATTTGCAGGTGGCTATTAGCTCTGCTCACGAAGAGCTTGTCGTGAAGTAGACTACTGTTCACTAGGGAATATAGGTCAATACACGGAGTAGTCACTCACCTTTCAAGGTGTGACTGTCCCTACCAGTTGTAGGTAGGGTTGGGCACGAAAGGCAATATTAATGGTCCTAAAAGATCTAACACCCGCCGAACGACAAGCTGCCCGGCAAAAAGCACTTGACGCCCGGACCGCACGAGCCAAGACTAAGACTGAATTTGCTGATGGCACATTAACTTTGGCACAAGTTTTCGAACACGCTGATGCCGATGAAGCTGTTGCACGGATGCGTACTCTTGATCTGCTGACGGCGCTCAAAGGAATTGGAGAAATCCGAGCGCAAAATATCATGGAGCAGTGCGACATCTCACCTAACCGTAGGCTTCGAGGTCTAGGACACCGACAGCGTTCTGCATTGATTGATTTCCTCGGCCGATAGAAAAAACACGCAAGAATGCTGTGGATGAGACCGTGATCGATTACCATTTAGGGTAACCTATGTATCGGGTGATTACAGCCGTCCGTAACCAGCTAGCCGAGGAGCATCTTGCCAGATCAGACGCCACCGGTCATTCCCGGACCACGAGAATTGACCCTACGTCCTGAGCATGCTGGCAATAGACCCGCAGTGACAGTGTTAGCTGGCCCCACCGCAGTCGGTAAAGGCACTGTGAGCCAGTATATTCGTGAGCATTTTCCTCAAGTATGGGTCTCGGTTTCTGCAACGACACGCAATCCGCGTCCGGGTGAAGTCGATGGTACACATTACTCCTTTATTAGCCATGAAGAGTTTTGCCAATTAATTTCTCAGAACAAGATGCTGGAATGGGCTGAGGTGCACGGTCTGAACAAATACGGGACTCGGCGGGACACCGTTGAAGACGCGCTTGCGGCTGGTAGGCATGTACTGTTAGAAATCGATTTGCAAGGTGCCAGACAAGTCCGGCAAACTATGCCAGAAGCAACGTTTGTGTTTCTAGCTCCCCCCAGTTGGGAGGAACTAGTTCGTAGGCTCATTGGTCGTGGCACCGAAACACAGCACGAACAGCAACGCCGGTTGGAAACGGCTAGACTAGAACTTGCTGCAGAACCAGAATTTGATGCTGTAATAGTCAACGATACAGTTGAAGAGGCTTCCGCTAGGCTAGTGGAAGTCATGCAGTTATCCGCCCAACGCTAGCTAGGGCATACAATAAATACATCCACGATCCCCGGTCGCTCCGGGGAAACTATTGGAGAATCAGTGACTGAACAACACACCGAAGGCATCGTCAACCCACCACTAGACGAAATGTTGGAAAAGGTTGACTCTAAATACGCACTTGTATTGTTTGCCGCACAGCGTGCACGGCAGATTAATGCTTACTACTCACAGCTTCACGAAGGGCTTTTCGAATACGTCGGACCGCTGGTGGATACCGAGCTGAATGAAAAGCCACTGTCGATTGCGATGCGCGAAGTTGACGCCGGTCTGCTGGAAATGAAGCCGGTGGAAGAAGTCCAGGCAGCAGCTGCCGAGGAACTTGATGAAGATTTCCCAACCTTCGAGCTGCCGGCCAATGATGACGACCCGTTTGCGTTGCCAGAAGATACCACTGCAGAATCAACCGACGAATAAGCTGTAGTACAGGGGACCTCATGCGGATCGTATTAGGTGTTACCGGTGGTATTGCTGCCTATAAGGCTGCCTTACTGCTACGACTGATGACCGAAGAAGGACATGAAGTCCACGTAGTCCCCACCGAATCGGCACTAAATTTCGTTGGTAAAGCCACTTGGGAAGCGCTTTCAGGTCAGCCTGTTTACACTGACACTTTTGAAGCGGTTGATGAAGTCAACCACGTGTTACAGGGACGCAAAGCTGATTTGGTCCTAATAGCTCCGGCAACTGCCAATGCTCTTGCCAAAGCTGCGAACGGTCTGGCCGAAGATTTGATCGGTAACATTCTGCTCACCGCCACAGTCCCGGTCGTCATGGCTCCAGCAATGCACACTGAAATGTGGCAGAACGCGGCAACGCAGGCCAATGTGGTGACACTTCGATCCCGCGGAGTCCATATCATCGAACCAGCTGTGGGTAGGCTGACGGGTATTGACACCGGTAAAGGTCGACTGCCCGACCCGGAAGATATTTGGCAACAGACCAAGGACATTATTCACCAAGCCCACCACGGTAGCTTGCTGCGAGACAAACATGTTGTCGTGAGTGCCGGTGGAACCCGTGAGGCTCTTGATCCAGTCCGATTTTTAGGTAATCGGTCTTCTGGCAAACAAGGTGTGGCTTTGGCTCAGGCAGCTGCACGAGCTGGTGCACAGGTAACGCTTATTACCGGTTCCATGGAAGTTGCTGCACCACAACATGACCACATCACGGTGGTGCCCATTGAATCGACGCGGGATCTATTAGGCGCAGTATTAGAATATTCCCGTGAAAAAGACGCCTTAATTATGGCAGCTGCTGTTGCCGACTTCCGTCCAGCTACGGCCACCGATCAAAAAATTAAAAAAGACGATGAACATTCTGCGCCAACAATCATCTTGGAACAGACAGAAGACGTCTTGCACACTGTGATACAACAGCGCGCCGCTGGCCAAGACTTACCCGGATACGTCATCGGTTTTGCTGCAGAAACTGGAGACGCTAATACCACGCCACTGGAATACGGTCGTGCCAAGCTGCAACGTAAGGGTTGCGAAATGCTGGTCGTCAATGAAGTTGGCGCCGATAAAGTATTTGGGCAAGACGAAAACGACGTGACCATAGTGTTTGCTGACGGTCGCGACGATCTAACCGTCCAAGGCACCAAAGACGTGGTGGCGGCGTCCATCATCCAAGAACTGGCTGACGCATTGAACTGAAGTTTACGATCCGTGTACCAAGGTGGGCCCAAGGGTAGTCGAACAGGTAAACTCTACTGACGTGACTGCTAAAAACACTTCTGCTATGTACGAGCCATATGCTGGGATCGGTGACGGTCAGCTTCGTCTGTTCACTTCGGAATCAGTGACCTCGGGCCACCCAGATAAAATATGCGACCAAATATCTGATGCGGTACTTGATGCCATCATCGCCAAGGACTCCAACGCTAAGGTCGCCGTCGAAACTCTGGTTACCACAGGGTTGGTACAGGTAGCCGGCGAAGTAACTACCTCGGCATACGTGGAGATCCCAGAGATCGTACGCCAAACCATCTTAGACATCGGATACAATTCGTCGGCAAATGGTTTTGATGGTGCAACCTGCGGGGTCAATGTTTCAATTGGTCAGCAGTCCTCAGATATTCATGTTGGAATCTCAACTTCCCTTGAAGCTCGTGATGGTTCAGTTGATGAAATCGACAAACAAGGCGCCGGTGACCAAGGACTAATGTTCGGTTATGCATCCAATGAAACTCCGGCACTAATGCCTGCACCAATTTATTTGGCCCACCGCTTATCGGAACGTCTAACCTCGGTGCGCCAGCAGCCCAATACCCCGATGCCGTATTTGTTACCCGATGGTAAAACCCAGGTGACCATCGGTTATGACGAGCATCATGTACCTCAAAGTGTCGAAACGGTTGTGGTGTCCACACAGCACCTATCCGATGTCACACAGTCTCAGCTGCAAGACGACCTCACTGAACACGTGATTATTCCGGTACTGAAAAACTTCGGACTGGACTACTCTGCAGCAGACATTATTATTAATCCGTCTGGACCATTTGTAATTGGTGGGCCAGTCGGTGATGCCGGTTTAACCGGCCGTAAAATTATCGTTGACACTTATGGTGGTATGGCCCGACACGGTGGCGGCGCGTTTTCCGGAAAAGACCCCTCCAAAGTTGATCGTTCTGCGGCCTACGCAACGCGTTGGGTTGCTAAAAACCTTGTGGCCGCTGGCCTGGCAGATCGTGCTGAAGTACAAGTGGCCTATGCCATCGGCAAGGCCCGTCCAGTAGGTCTCTACGTGGACACCTTTGGAACCGAAAAAACCAGTCACCAAAAAATTATTGCGGCCATCAATGACGTATTCGATCTGCGGCCGGCAGCTATAGTACGTAACCTACAACTCCTACGTCCTATCTATCAAGCAACCGCCGCCAACGGCCACTTTGGGCGGGAGCTCCCAGATTTCACCTGGGAACGTACCGATAAGGTAGATCAACTGCGCGCCGCGGTAGGCTGGTGACGTGCCCGAAACAGATGCGCTCTTCGACCTTCCCGCATCGCGTGCCAAGTTACCACCTGCACCCGATGGATGGCCGGACAAACCGGTAGCAAAAATTCTCCTAGAATCGCCGGTGCCACATCTGGATCGCCACTTCGACTACCTGATCCCCAAAAATCTTGATACGGCTGCACAGCCCGGAGTGCGGGTCAAAGTACGCTTCGGCCACCAGCAATTATTTGGCTGGTTGATCCAACGCACCAATACCGTGGACACCACTGCTCGGCTAACGAGTATCAGCAAGGTGGTGTCTGCAATGCCGGTACTGGAACCACGTGTATTGACGCTGGCTGAAACCGTTGCACAACACTATGCATCCATTACTTCCGATGTACTGCGAGCCGCCATACCTCGACGGGTCGCAGGGGTCGAACAGGAAATCGCCCAGCAGGTACAAGAGCACAATATTCCCGAACCGCCCACCATCGACCCACCCGTTGCCGAACCTGTATCCGATAATGCGGCGCCGCAGTTCCGATGGGAACTAATTGACGGTGCACAACACTTATTTACTTCTGGCCATAACGAACACTATGCTTTGACCCTGCCCTCAGCTCACGGCAGCTGGGAAGCAATGGATGTGCTGGCTGATGCAGCACAACGCCTGGCAGCGGATCAACAAACTACCTTGATCGTAGTGCCAGACCACAAACACCTATCCCGATTACAACGGCAGCTCGAAAATCGGGTAGGCAAACGTAGTTTTGCCATACTCAGCGGAGAACAAGGCAATACTGCCCGGTACCGTGCGTTTCTGGCTATCCTCACGGGTCAGCACCGTATCGTAATTGGAACCCGTTCAGCCATCTGGGCCCCACTAGAACACCTTGACACGATCATTGTTTGGGATCCCACCAGTGACCACTTGATCGAGCCGCGTAACCCATATTTTCATGTCCACACCGTGGCCCAGCTTCGCGCCACACAACATCGTGCTCGGCTCGTTTTGGCCTCCACCTCGCGGTCGATTGAAATTCAACAGCTCGTCGCCAGTGGTCATCTGAGCCAAATCGGTGTAGACCGAAATATACGTCATAAGCTTGCCCCACGCGTCGTAGCGACAGCCGATTCTTTTCATGCAGAACGCGACCCACTGGCACAAATTGCCCGCATTCCACACCTTGCCCACCAAACGGCACGTGAAGCCCTGGACGGTAAACATGGACATCCTGGACCGGTGCTGGTGCAGGTTGCACGCGCCGGATTTATCCCTGGATTATTCTGTGCTCGCTGCCAAGAATCGGCCCGCTGCCGTCACTGCGCCGGACCACTCAGTTATAGCGACCGGATAGCAGTCCAACGACACGAAGCCACCTGTCGATGGTGCGGTATTAAAGAACGACACTTTAGATGTCCGCACTGTGGTTCGAATCAGCTACGTGCCGGTGCAAGAGGGATACATCGCACCGCAGATGAACTTGGTCGTGCTTTTCCAATGACTCCAGTCCTGTCATCGTCAGCCGATCACCTGTTAGTCAAAGTGGAGGATCGTCCTGCGTTAGTCATAGCCACACCTGGGGCCGAACCTGTTGCCCCCAAAGGTTACGCTGCCGCGTTATTGCTTGATGGTGATGCACAACTTCAACGTGAAGGCCTCAATGTGCCAGAAACAGTGCTAGGTCACTGGATGCGCGCTGCCACCCTGGTCAGAGCTGCCACCGATGGGGGAGTCGTGGTAGTCACCGCAGAATATGACGACGCAGTGGCTTCCCTGGTCCAAATGAATCCCATTGCTTGGGCAAACCGCCAGCTCACTCAACGCCAGCAATTAGGTTTACCTCCTGCCGTGCGCGTTGCTGAACTTTTGGGCCCATTAACCGAAGTCCAACGCATGATCCGTAATGCAGCGTTGCCTTATCATGCTGCCGAATCGCCGTGGATTGGTCCTGTCGCCGTCGATGAACAGTCGCATCGTGCGCTACTATTTTTCCCAGATCATGTGGCCACAGACGTGGTAGCAACGTTAAAGACCACTCGTGCCCAATTGTCGGCCCGCGGTGACTCAGTTGGTATACGTCTGAGAATTGACCCTACTGATGTGCTCTAAAGCCTCCAGCTGATCAATGCGGCAGCCGCAGCCGAGCGCTCGTAATGCAATAAATGTCCAGTTCGTTGCAACACATACGATTCGACGTCGGGATTTACTGCTGTAAGCATTTGAGCTAACGCATCGAGATCTTCTGGTGGACACAACTCATCTTGGGCCCCACCGATGAGAGTTGTCGGCAGGGTTAAGGCATCAGCAACATCACTAACCGTGCCTTCGATAGATGACCTATAGGCTTCGAACAGGGCTTCAGGTGAATCGAAAGAGGAGAAATACGCCTGGTGTTGATCATGGGTGTAGGCCAGCACCCTAGGGTCGTCTGTTTTGGTCATAAAGGCACCGGTGGCCCAAATAATAACCCGGTTTGCCAATAATCTGCGTCCCCAACCTAACGGCAGTGCAGCACATAAGCGGTAAAACCCATCGGTTAGTATCGTCGCTGCCCGGTCGATAGGCGTCTGAGCTGCCAGCGCTGATTTAACAATGGGATTGAGCAACACGAGTTGGCGGTAGCGGACCGAACGTTGCGCCACGGCATGAGCGGCAATGACAGAGCCGAAAGAATGTCCCAGTAGTGTTGGAGCCTGCAAAAGCTGGGCAATCTGATTCACTACATGGCTGAAGTGTTCTACGGTATGTTCGGCATCTGGCATGGCCGGAGAATTCCCAAAACCGGGCAAATTCGGTACCCATACCTCCACTCCTGCAAGTCCATCAACTAACAGTTCCAGACCATGATGGTCGCCGCGGAAGCCATGAACGGCCAAGACTTGTCGGGCTCCTGGGCCAGCACGGTAGCGAAATACCGTGACCTGAAATGGTCGACCGCTAACCGGATCGACGACGTCAACGCCGAATCGCTCGGGGATTCGCTGTGTATTGCCCGTTAGAACGGCCCGGTCACGAACTAAATATTGCGGGCGCAACCGCGCTGAAAAGCCATTGATCATGCCCACCAGTCTATAAAATCCCGGTCACCTCCGGGCGGCCGAGTGACCGAAGCTACAGGTTATGGTTAAGTAGCGCCTATGGTTGTCAACTCCACTGCCCGTATTATCATGTCGCTGGACTTGGGCACAACATCAACACGTGTGGCCCTGCTAGACACTCAAGGCAATACCGTCACGGTCGTTGGACGGGAACACCAACAATACTTTCCCCAACCGGGCTGGGTTGAACATGACGCAAGCGAAATCTGGGCCAATATTCGTGAGCTGGCCGCCTTGGCCTTGGCCCGTGCCCAACTGACAGCCAATGATATTGCCACCATCGGCATCACGAATCAGCGTGAAACTATTGTGGCCTGGGACGCGCACACATCCTTGCCGGTGCATCGGGCTATCGTATGGCAAGACGCACGCACCCATAGCGTCATTGAGCATCTACTAACCAATGACTACAATGCAACGGTTCAAGCGACCACAGGACTGAACCTATCAGCCTATTTTTCTGCACCGAAGATTGCCTGGTTGTTGGAAAATAATGACGACGTCGCCCGACTCGCCACCCAAGGCCGGTTGCGGCTTGGCACTATCGACTCCTGGATCCTGTGGAACCTCACCGGTGGAGCCGTGCATGCCACTGATATTACAAACGCCTCGCGCACTTCGCTGATGAATATCGATACGGGCCAATGGGATTATGCCTTAGGTGAGATATTTGGCATTGAGACCAGGGTGCTTGAATCTGCCCTGCCTCAGATATACCCATCCGTACACCACTACGGCACCGTAATGCCAGGGCTTGCTATCGGCGGGCTACCAATCACCGGTGTGCTTGGTGATCAGCAAGCAGCCAGCTTTGGTCAAACAATTTTTGATGCTGGAGAAGCCAAAAATACATACGGGACCGGGTGCTTTCTGCTGTATAACACCGGTAAACAGCCTGTTTTTTCTACTAGCGGCTTGCTAACAACTGTGGCCTACCAGCTGTCTGGACAGTCTCCCGTCTATGCATTGGAAGGCTCCATCGCCCAGGCCGGTTCAGTGGTTCAATGGTTGCGCGACCAATTAGGTATCATTAAAACCTCCGAAGACGTGGAGGCTTTGGCCAATAGTGTGACCGATCATGGCGGAGTATATTTCGTCCCAGCATTTTCTGGGTTGTTTGCGCCCTGGTGGAGGCCAGATGCTTCAGGCACTATCATCGGTTTGACCAATTACGCCACTGCCGGACATATTGCCCGTGCCAGTCTCGATGCAACGGCCTATCAGACCTTGGACGTCATTACAGCCGTCGAACGTGATACCGGTG
>DXHA01000045.1 GCA_019113675.1 Candidatus Yaniella excrementigallinarum | reverse complement strand
CGCAATCACTCCCGGCTGGGCCACGGTCACCTTGCATGTTGCCGGTGCCGAATCTCGCAACCAAGATGTCTTGATTGTCAGCGAGAATACCACCAACGCCATTATCTGCGATGTCGACGACACCGTATGGGTTACCGCATTGCCTCGATTATTTACCGCGGCATGGAACTCATTTGTATTAGACGAACATGCCCGTAGACCGGTGGCCGGTATGCCGGTTATGCTCAGCCGACTCAGCAACATGCATGAAGGGGCGCCGATCTTTTATGTGTCGACCGGGCCATGGAATGTGGCTCAAACCCTAACTCGGTTTATGACGCGCAACCTGTTCCCTCTTGGACCGATGCTGCTGACTTCTTGGGGGCCCACCGAAAACCGGTGGTTTCGTTCCGGTATGGCACACAAGGTCAACGCCTTAAATCGACTTGCCGCAGATTTTCCGCAGATAACTTGGACACTGGTGGGCGATGACGGGCAGCATGATCCAGAACTATATACCTACTTTGCTCATCTGCACTCTGACCGGGTGGCAGCAATTGCTATTCGGCAATTATCGGCAACCGAAGCGCTGTTGGCTGGCGGCCGGGCTGAAGAAATCCAACAGGCTACACCGGGGATCCCATTGGCATACGGGCCAGATGGAGCCGCACTATCTTTTCAGCTAGAAAATGCCGGGGTGCTACCACCACATGACCATGCACCACTGGCCTGGCCACAATCGGTAACCGACCAAGAAGAAGTCACCGTTGCTGAGCTGCGTGCCGATTACCCACAAGTTAGCCAAGATATTACGCAACACACACAGGAGTAAATATGATCGCCATCGATATTCCCTTGCGCTGGGGCGATATGGACGCCTATGGGCACATCAATAATGTAGAAATTGTACGGCTGATGGAAGAAGCCCGTGTCATAACTTTTGGCATACCTTCCGGTACCGGCCATATTGATGGCACGAACCCTCCGGCACACATCGATCTGTTGGCGGGGGTAGGCGATGAGGTTATGACGCTAATTTCTGAGCACACCGTCAAATATCGTAGACAGTTACCCTATCGTGGCCTTCCTGTGCGAGTCGAAGTCGGTGTCGAAAAAGTTAAAGGCGCCTCGATAGAGATTTTATATACCTTCTACGATGGCGACACCGTGGCAGTGACTGCTACCTCCACCATGGTGTTTGTCAACAAAGCCACAGGAGCACCGGTGCGTTTGACACCACAGCAGCGTGCCGAGGCCGCCAAACTTGCAGCCTAAATGATGCCTTGGGCGATCATGGCATCGGCAACTTTAAGGAAACCGGCAATGTTTGCTCCCGTGACATAGTCACCGGGGTGACCGAAGTCTTCAGCGGTGGCAATGCAACGGTCATGGATATCTTCCATGTTCTCTTCCAACCGGGCATGGGTGTAGTCAAAACTCCAGGTGTCTCGGGAAGCGTTTTGTTGCATTTCTAGCGCAGAAGTCGCTACCCCTCCAGCATTGGCGGCTTTACCCGGGCCAAACAGCACCCCGGCGTCACGGAAAGTGGTGATTGCGTTATGGGTAGATGGCATATTGGCGCCTTCGGCGACTGCTTTGACGCCGTTTTTCACCAGCGTGTTTGCGTCGTCGCCGTTCAATTCATTTTGGGTCGCACATGGGATAGCCACATCTACGGGAACATCCCAGACTGAACCATCAGATACAAAACGTGCCTTATCGCGGCGTTCAGCGTATTCGGAAATCCGTGCTCGTTCAGTGATTTTGACCTGACGCAGCAGTTCAATGTCTATCCCATTTTCATCAACAACATAGCCGGAGGAGTCCGATGCGGTGATCACCTTGGACCCCAGTCGTTGAGCGTAATCAATGGCATTGATAGCAACATTGCCCGATCCAGAAATAGTTACGGTGGTACCGTCCAAAGAGGTGCCCTGAGTTTTAAGCATCTGGTTGGCGAACATCACGACGCCGTTGCCGGTGGCTTCAGGACGAACCAGCGATCCGCCCCAAGAAACGCCCTTACCCGTAAATACGCCAGCTTCAAATCGGTTAGTAATACGCCGATATTGTCCGAACATGTATCCCACTTCGCGGGTTCCTACGCCGATATCGCCGGCGGGAACATCGGTATGTTCTCCAATATGACGATACAGTTCGGTCATATACGATTGACAGAACCGCATAATTTCACCTTCAGAGCGACCAGCTGGGTTAAAATCGGCACCACCTTTGGCCCCACCAATGGGCATACCGGTCAGCGCATTTTTGAACACCTGTTCAAAACCTAAAAATTTCATGATGCCCAAATACACTGACGGGTGGAACCGGATACCACCCTTATACGGCCCTAAGGCCGAGTTGAATTCCACCCGGAACCCGCGGTTTATTTTGGCTACCCCTTTATCATCGACCCAAGGGACTCGAAAGATAATCTGGCGCTCTGGTTCAACCATGCGCCGCAAAATCCCATGCTCGACATATTCTGGGTGGCGTTCCATGACCGGGCCTAAAGTGCCAAAAATTTCATCGACCGCTTGGAAGAATTCGGTTTCCCCAGGATTACGGCGTACTACTTCTTCTCTAATCTGGGCAAAACCAGCTTCCATCGCGCGACCTTCCTCAAGCTTCATCCATGGGCTGACTCGGCGGCACCGGGAAAATAGACACGGCTAGCCTTCAGACAGCCGTTGTCTTTCTGGAGGCAATCTTAGAACAAAACCTGACCTGCGTGCACTACGTTGCAGGACTTTCACAGAATTTTCTTATAGACGACAACATCGTCGCGCCGATCAACCGACAACAGCATCACAAGTGGCACTATAGGAAGTAATGACCAACACCACGACTCAACGCAAATCCTTTCCGATGCCGCTGTGGTTACAGGGCATCGTTGAAGCATTGGCTGCCGCTTTTATCGGTGCTGCAATCATTGTGGTGCCGATGGCTATAATGTGGCTGACCGGAGCGTTTGCCGATATGTCCTTAGGAGAAGCCGGGGCTATTGGCGCCCTCACGTGGCTTTCCAGCTATGGCGTACCCCTGGAGCTCTTGAGTGTGGATACCGAAGAAATATTAGGCACCTGGCGCTTTATT
This sequence comes from Candidatus Yaniella excrementigallinarum, assembly GCA_019113675.1. Classification (GTDB taxonomy): domain Bacteria; phylum Actinomycetota; class Actinomycetes; order Actinomycetales; family Micrococcaceae; genus Yaniella; species Yaniella excrementigallinarum. The sequence continues at coordinate 55,060 of DXHA01000045.1, read as the reverse complement.
CCGCTGGGGCTGTTTGCGATTTGGATAGTGTTGGCGCGTCGTACGGGAATACGGCTGGCTAGAGCCGCACAGTGGAAAAACCTGTGGCAGCCTACTCTGGGGGCTCTGGCAGCTTTTGAGTTTTTTGTGTGGGGAACCATCACCCTGGTCAACTCTGAGACCGTCAATATCCAGGTCCTCATGGCAACCATTATTCCCGGAGTGGTTTTTCTGCTCGGGTACGCATGGGGTGTGCTGGGGTACTTCCGCCGACCACTCACGGAGCAGATCCGCGCCCGCATCGATACTCTGTCGGATGTGGCGCGCAACTTCAGTCACTATCTTTGGGCATTGCTGAGGGCCGCGGTAATCGGAATCGTGGGGGCCTGGGCGATCGCTTCGATACTGTTGACCATCCAAATTGGCATCCACTGGGCCGATGTTACCGATGTATATCAACGACTGGACGCCGGCATTTTTGGCGGTCTGGTCATTACCGTGCTGCAAATATTGGTGTTACCCAATGTGGCGGCCTGGACCATCAGCTATCTTACGGGCGCTGGATTTAGTATCGGTACCACGATAGTCTCCCCGGCAGGGACGATATCCGGTCCAAAACCAGCACTGCCGATCCTGGCGGCGCTACCACAAGAACAACATCTCCAGGCGCACTGGTGGGTGCTGCTCTTATTGCTACTGGCCGGTGTGGTTGCTGGATGGTGGTTCTTTGAGGAAGGTGAAAACCACGTGGAAGATTTTATTATCGCCAAAATACCGAATCATCCTACGGCGATCACCATTGCCGTCGTAGCCACTGGCATCACGATCGGGATAACCGCAGGACTATTGAGTGTAGTGGTTATGTTGTTGTCGGGTGGATCATGGGCCATCGGGGATTTGAATGTTGTGGGCCCACCGGTATGGACCACCGCTGGTCTATTTGCTGCTCACATCGGCGTCGGGGCCGCCATTGGGTATGCTTTAGCTCCACTGCGCGACGGTGCACTGTATTATCGCCGGTCAGTGCATTACGACTAAGGCCACAGATTATCGGAATACTGCTGGTCACAGGAATCCTGCGCCGCTTCGGTCAGTGCCTCCGCTGTACACTGTTCGTATTCGGAAGTGGGGTTCCACATAATAATCTGTGATGTGGCGACGCCACCGAAAAACAGTGCCCCCAATAATCCAGCGGTGCCAGCAACCCACACCAGCATGGAGTCTTCACCTTTGGTCGCAAGCCGAAACAACCGAATGGCCGTAACCACCGCAGCCAAGGCAATAACTGGTGCAATGACCTTATACGGCAACGGTAATGCCATAGCCGCATAGGTGGCGATCAAGGCTGCGACAATCCACAGGATGGCTTCAGCCACTTTCTTCTTGTGGGTGGGTTGTTGTTGTTCACTCACCGTCTGACGCCTTCCTTACAACCATCGTGTCAATTGATACCCAAGTGTAGCGTTTCAGTCTTTAGACTAGAGTCCATGCGCTTGGTGGTTTTACTTTCAGGATCTGGTTCCAATTTTCAAACTCTTATCGACGCGGTCGCTGCTGGTGAGCTCGACATTGATATTGTAGCCGCAGGTGCCGATAACCATGCAGCCTATGGTTTAACCCGCGCAAAAACTGCCGGCATTGAAACTTTCGTCGTCGATTATCAGACATCTGGTTCTCGTCAAGCGTGGACCACCGGTCTGACACACGCTGTGGCCGCTTATAACCCGGATGTTGTCTTGTCCTCTGGACTGATGCGTATTGTGGGTCCAGAATTTATTGACCACTTTGACGGCAAATTTCTCAATACCCACCCCGCCTTATTGCCCGCATTTCCTGGCGCCCATGCAGTTAAAGATGCGCTCGCAGCTGGCGTGGTGGTTACCGGCACTACATTACATCTAGTTGATACCGGCGTAGATACCGGGCCGATTTTAGATCAGCGGGCAGTTACTATCGATACTGACGACAACGAAACCAGCCTGCACGAAAAAATTAAGGTGGCCGAAAGGCGCATGCTGGTTGATAACCTGGCAGCATTGGCCACCGGTACTACACCACGAGAACTGATCCGGCCATACGCCAAACCACGCTAGAATGACGCGGGTAGAGTTAAACTCAATCGGTAGCAAAGAGTGTATAAGGAGCCCACTGTGACCAACCAGCTGGATCAAATCCCGATAAAACGCGCGCTAATATCTGTTTACGATAAAACAGGGTTAGCCGAACTGGCACAGGGATTGGCAGATGCCGGAGTCGAAATTATCTCCACTGGTTCAACTGCAGCCATGATTCAGGCGGCAGGAGTTGCCGTCACGCAGGTATCGCAGGTCACCGGGTTCCCCGAAGTGCTCGACGGCCGAGTCAAAACCTTGCACCCATTTATCCATTCCGGAGTGCTGGCCGATAAGAACGTTTCTGATCATATGAATCAACTGGCCGAGCACGATATTGCACCGTTTGATCTTGTAGTGGCCAATCTGTACCCGTTTGTCGAAACGGTTGCATCGGGTGCCACCGCGCCACAAGCAATCGAACAGATTGATATTGGTGGTCCAACAATGGTCCGAGCTGCCGCCAAAAATCACGGTTCGGTAGCCATCGTGGTTAACCCGGAGTCCTACCATGACATTCTGACTGCTGTTGGTAACGGCGGATTCAGCTTGGCACAACGCCGCCAGCTCGCCGTCGAGGCATTTTCCCATACAGCTTCCTACGACACCGCAGTCGCGACCTGGATGGCAGAAACCTTCGACGAGGCTGTACACCCAAGCTATGCCGGGCACGCATTAGAACTGAAAAAATCCTTGCGCTATGGTGAAAACCCGCATCAACCAGCAGCACTGTATACGGCAACCACTCCGACCCCCGGAATAGCGCAAGCTGAACTGCTACACGGCAAAGCCATGAGTTTCAATAACTACGTTGACGCCGATGCCGCCGTGCGGGCAGCCTATGCATTTACCCAACCTGCTGTCGCTGTTATCAAACATGCCAACCCATGTGGGCTAGCTGTGGCTTCTATCGACGCCGACGATGCAATCGCCGATGCTCATCTTAAGGCCCATGCCACGGACCCTGTGTCGGCTTTCGGGGGTGTTATCGCAGCAAACCGTCCCGTTTCGGCAGCTATGGCGGATCAGGTTAAAGATATTTTCACCGAAGTTGTTGTTGCACCAGGATTTACCCCAGAAGCTCATGAAGTGCTTTCAGCCAAAAAGAATATACGGTTACTAGAACTGCCAACGAACTTTGTTATTGATACCCAAGAGTTCAAACAAATCTCAGGCGGCATGCTCGTTCAAGAAACCGATATTTATCAAGCAGACGGTGACCACCCCAATAATTGGGAGCTTGTAGCCGGCGAGCCGGCCGACGATGCCACCATGCGGGATCTGATCTTTGCTTGGCAGGCGGTGCGAGCACCGAAATCCAACGCTGTACTATTGGCATCCGGTCAGGCGGCTGTGGGCATCGGAATGGGCCAAGTTAACCGTCTGGATTCCTGTCGCCTTGCCATTGAACGGGCCAACACCCTGGGCTTAGCGGCTACCGGTGCACAAGAAGTTTCAGCTGCCGGTGGCGCCGAAAACGTCTCCGGTGCAGGTGCCCCCGACCGCGCTACCGGTTCGGTGGCAGCCTCGGATGCCTTCTTTCCCTTTGCTGACGGTTTACAGATTCTCATTGATGCCGGTGTTCGTGCTGTTGTTCAGCCGGGAGGGTCAATGCGCGATGAAGAAGTGATCCAGGCGGCCAAGGCCGCTGGCGTCACCATGTACCTGACAGGAGCACGGCACTTTTACCACGGATAACCACCGGTGAATATCTCTAAGGGGTAGGTATGTCGGATCTCAAACCACAAGAAGCCTCGCCTGCTGACTTCGAAGAAGAACTCTGGGATCTTTTACGTGCCAAAGAATATGCGGTGGCCGCAGAACTGCTGCGTAATACCAGAACCGCGGTGGTTGAACGGGTGCTGGATAGGACTCCGCCGTCGCTGATGCCCCTAGCATTTCGACTGCTCGACAAAGACGTTGCCGTGGAAGTCTTCAGCAATATGGAACCGATGTTGCAATCGGATTTGATCGATGGTTTAGCGGATGAGCACACCCAGGATTTGTTCTCCCAGCTGGAGTCTTCCACCCAGGCCCGACTGCTTGATGAGGTACCAGCTGAAGTAGCCCAGCGACTATTAGCCAGTCTGGGAGAACACGAGCGCAACGTTGCCGCTAGAATCCTTGGTTACCCGGATGATTCTGTTGGTCGTCGCATGACCGTGGTAGCCCAAGAACTCACCCGGGATATGACTGCCGCAACGGCGTTGAATATCATTCGTGACGTCGCCGTGGCCGACTACGAGGTCAACAATCTGACAGTATTACCGGTTGGATCAACCACCCATAAAGTATTAGGGCTGGTGCACCTACCGCGACTGGTGCGTGCGGAGCCGGATGATTTAGTGGCCGACATTATGGAACCTACCCAGACGGTTTCTATCCACGACGACGCCGAAGATGCCGCACGTACCGTGGTGTATGACCGGATTGAAGCATTACCAGTAGTCGATGAAGCAGAACGCCTTATCGGTATGCTCACCGTTGCTGGCGCCCAACAAATTTTAGAAGAGGCGGAATCAGAATCCAGCCTCCGTTCGGGTGGTGCAGAACCGTTGGGTCAACCTTATTTGTCCACCTCAGTTCTGCATCTAGTAAAATCGCGGATCACCTGGCTTTTAGTATTAGCTGTTGGTGCGACGCTCACCGTTCAAGTCTTAGACTATTTTGAAGACACCCTGGCGGCCATGGTAGTACTCACCTTGTTTGTCCCGTTACTCACCGGGACCGGTGGCAATACTGGAAACCAGGCGGCAACCACGGTTACCCGCGCTATTGCACTGAGCCAAGTGACCACCCGAGATTATATCCGAGTTATTAGACGTGAAGCCCTGGTAGGGGTGACGTTGGGTCTTCTGTTAGGGACCCTCGGGCTGGTAGGGGCGACCCTATTTTTTGAATTCCACATTGGTTTGGTGATTGGGACAACCCTACTAGTCATTTGTACGCTGGCTGCAACAGTGGGATCCATCATGCCCTTGATTGCCTCGAAGATCGGGGTCGATCCGGCAGTATTTTCCAACCCATTTATCTCTACGGTTGTTGATGCTCTAGGTCTGGTGGTCTATTTCTTGATCGCTAAAACTATCCTAGGTATTTAACACTTCTAAGCCGACTGAAACTTGTTCTTGGAAACTATGGACCAAACCGCACGCAGGTGGCTTAACTCCCGGCCGAAATCGGACAATTGAGCATCTGGCGGGTTCTAGTGGGTTAGATTAGGGAGGGAATTGTGAGGTGCCCAGCACCAAAGGGCGCTTGAAACATGAGGAGATAATTCATCTATGTCAAAGATCATTTACACCCACACTGACGAAGCGCCAATGTTGGCTACCGCATCGTTTTTACCAATTGTGCGCGCCTTTGCTTCTCAAGCCGGTGTGGAACTGGAAACACGAGATATCTCCCTGGCTGGCCGTATCCTGGCCGCCTTTAACGACGTGTTGCCAGAAGATCAGCAGGTCAATGACGCGTTGGCGGAACTTGGTGAACTTGTCAAAGAAGCCGAAGCAAATATCATCAAGCTGCCCAATATTTCCGCGTCCGTTCCACAGCTAGTCGCTGCGGTCAAAGAACTGCAAGACGCTGGCTTCGATTTGCCAGATTACCCATATGAAGTAACTACTGACCAAGAACGCGATATTCAAAAGCGTTATGCCACTGCCATGGGTTCGGCCGTGAATCCAGTGCTGCGTGAGGGTAATTCGGATCGTCGTGCACCCCGGGCAGTAAAACAATTTGCGCGCAATAACCCCCATTCCATGGGTGAGTGGTCGAAAGATTCCAAGACTAACGTGGCCACAATGGATAAAGATGACTTCTTTTCCAATGAGCAGTCAGTCACTATGTCGCACAACGATACGTTGACAATCCGGCACACTGATGCCGCAGGTAATGTCACCGTGCTCAAAGACGACCTCAAAGTTCTCAAAGATGAAATTGTCGACTCCACATTCATGTCGGCAAAAGCCTTGAACACCTTCCTCACCGAACAGATCCAGCGTGCTAAGAGCGAGGGTGTTCTGTTTTCTGCCCACTTGAAAGCGACCATGATGAAGGTCTCCGACCCGGTACTTTTTGGGCATATCGTAAAAGCCTACTTCCCAGAGGTTTTCCGGAAATTTGGTCCGCAACTGCAAGCAGCTGGTCTTTCAGCAAATAATGGCTTGGCCGGAATTGAAGCTGGTCTGAGCGAACTAGATGCTGATGTTGCTGAGGGCATCCGTAACGAAATTGCGGATGCATACGCAAACGGGCCCGATTTGGCAATGGTGAATTCGCACCGCGGGATCACCAACCTGCACGTTCCATCAGACGTTATTGTCGATGCCTCCATGCCAGCCATGATTCGCTCTGGCGGCAAAATGTGGAATAAAAATGATGAAACCCAAGACACACTTGCGGTCATTCCAGATTCGTCTTATGCCGGTGTGTTCCAAGTCGTCATCGACGACTGCCGGACTAATGGCGCATTTGACCCAACCACGATGGGCACGGTGCCAAACGTTGGCCTCATGGCCCAAAAGGCCGAGGAATACGGTTCCCACGATAAAACCTTTGTGATGGATGCTGACGGCACTGTAGAAGTCGTGGACTCTAAAGGTAACGTCCTGATGAGCCACCAGGTAGAAGAAGGCGATATCTGGCGTGCCATCCAGACCAAGGACGTACCGGTACGCGACTGGGTTAAGCTGGCAGTCACTCGCGCCCGTGCAACCCAGACGCCGGCTATCTTCTGGTTAGACGCAGAACGGGCACACGACGCCCAGGTCATCGAGAAGGTCAAAGCCTATCTGCCCGAACACGACACCGAGGGTCTAGAAATTCGTATCATGGCCCCAGAGCGTGCCACCAAATACACTGTGGATCGGTTACGTAAGGGCGAAGATACTATTTCGGTAACCGGTAATGTTTTGCGTGACTACCTGACTGACTTATTCCCGATTTTGGAATTAGGCACGTCCGCTAAGATGCTGTCGATTGTGCCATTGCTCAATGGCGGCGGTCTGTTTGAAACTGGTGCTGGCGGCTCGGCTCCTAAGCATGTGGAACAGCTGCTGGAAGAAAACCACTTGCGTTGGGACTCGCTGGGTGAATTTTTGGCCTTGGCCGTATCATTTGAGCACCTTGCTACTGCCACCGATAACTCACGCGCACAGGTATTGGCAGACGCCTTGGATACCGGTACTGGCCTCTACCTGGAAGAAGGCCGCTCACCATCGCGTAAGGCCGGTGAATTAGATAATCGCGGTTCACACTTCTACGTGGCGCTGTACTGGGCGGAAGCCTTGGCCAAACAGACCGAAGATGCTGACCTTGCAGCGGCAATTAAACCCGTTGCCGAGGAACTTCGCGCAAATGAAGACGTCATTGTCAAAGAACTCAACGGCGCCCAGGGCCAAGCCGTTTCTATCGGAGGATATTACTACCCCAACGACGAAAAAACGTCCGAGGTTATGCGTCCATCAGCGACACTGAATCGCATTATTAACGGGCTGGCATCCTAGTACTGCATACGCCATAACCCAAACGTTGGGGCCGCTACCGGTTGGTAGCGGCCCCAACGTTTTGAACTAGTCGTACTGTTCAGGCCCATATTCTTCACGTGCACCTGCTTCACGTGAAGACTGTTCCAATACGGTATAGGCTTCACGGGCGATGGCAGTCCATAGGCGGATGGCCAATTGCGGGTTTGATTTTTCAATCGATGCGATTTTCTGCGCAGATAGCACAAGTACCTCAACGTCATCTATCGCACGGATAGTCGTGAGCTGTCGGCCAGTATAGGTAAGCGCAAATTCCCCGAAAGTGGTACCGGGGGACAGGTAGACGTGACGGTAGCGGGTATCGCCTTTGCCCTCGGCAGCCAGTTCTACACGCCCCGAGCGAATAAAGTAAATCCCACCAAACGGTTGGCCTACGCGTCGGATAACAGTATCGGCCGTATAGCTGCGCAACTCCATATAGCCTGCCAGTTCGTCTACGTCAGCGTCGTTGAGGAATTCGAAGACCGGTGCTGCTTCTGGTTCGCGTGGCGAGTCATCGGTGTGCAGCACATCGCGAGCATAACGTTGTGCCAAGCGTAATTCTGCCCATTCAAGTGCCGCGGAGCGATTATCGAATAACCGAAATTCCCCGGTAATTTCCTGCTCAATGGATTCGGCATCGGACGGCAGGTCTAGTTGACCGGCCGATGCGGCTTTAGCTTTCTCACGAGGGTCCGGTAAATATAGGTCGTCACGAACACTGATGTAATCCAGAATGCTTTCGACTAAGGACTCGCCCCAATCAATGAAGATAATATCTTTACCTTCATCTCGCCATACAGTAATCATGGATGCCAGCATGAGAATAGCTGCTTTGCCGTAATCATCCACACCCTGGAAATCGATAATAACCATCGATACCTCATCGTCCATTTCTACGATGGTGCGGACCATAGTCTCAGTTTCAGCAAAGCCGAGATCTCCGGAAACCTCAAGAATCTGACAACGTTCGCCAAACTGTGAAGTAATTCGTGACAGTTCTGTGGAGCGTACGACACCCAAGGACGCATCGGCCAGTGAATAGTGAGCGCGCAGGGTTGAGCCGCCAAGTGGTGGGGCATCGGCATAATGCAAGCCTAGATCGCGGGTCACACGACGAATGGCGGCAGCACCGCGCACCGAGTTGCCGTGGCTGTCAAGCGGTGCGGAATAGACCCCGATACCTAACTGGCCGGGTACCACTACCATGATGCCGCCATCAACACCAGATTTGGCCGGTAAGCCAATGTCGATCATCCAGTTGCCAGCAGCATCGTACATACCGCAGGTCATCATGACCGCCAGTACCTGCTTGGTAGTGTCTTCCGAAAATACTTCTCGACCCGTGACCGGGTTAACACCTTTATTGGCCAGGGTTGCGGCCATCATGGAAAGGTTTTCCGTCGTGACATCGGTAGAACATTCTAAAAAATAGTCTTGAACTACCGGTTCTGGATCGGAATCAATGATCTCAAACGACCGCAGCAACCAGGCCAGCGCCCTGTTACGGTGTCCACCAATATTTTCAGCGTGGTATACGATCCGGTTGATTTCTAGTTCACCGGGCGACCCCTCTGCTGCCAGCTCCATGGTCCGGGAAATACGAGTGATGCGATCTTTGCCGCCGCTACCTTTAATAAGTCCCACGGTGGCGATGGCACCGGCATTGATCATGGCGTTATCAGGCCGTCCGCTCTGGTGCTGTAGAGATATTTCGTTGAACGGGTCACCAGAGGGCTCGACATCAATTTTTTTACCTACTTCGCGTGGACCCAAATCATCCAGTGCCAGACCGTAGGCAAAAACTTTGGCAATGGACTGAATTGCAAATTTATGGTCTGCATCACCGGAAGAATACTGGTGGCCGTTAACCGTAGTAACGGTGATTCCCACTTTGTTGATATCGGGACTCGTCGCCACTTCGGTTACCGGATTGACGGTGCCCGACGTCATTGGACGTAGGTTTTCCAGCATTTCAGATAAGTACCGGTGCAAAGGCGAGATCATCATAGGCAATCCCTCAATGTCGTCTGGGTGTAATTAGTAGCCGGCTTCTGTATCGACCAGGCCTTCTAACTTATCCGGTGCGGTTCCTGCAGCCAAACTGGTTAAATTTCGTTTGATACGTTCATCGAGCAGACGAATTACTATCGGGGGAGTATCAGCGGTATGGGGAGTGATGATGCAGTTTGGTTCGTTCCATAAAGGGTGGCCATCAGGTAGCGGCTCTGGATCGGTAACATCCAACCCGGCCGATCGAATGCGACCTTCGGACAAGGCTGAAACGAGTGCATCGGTGTCAACCAAGTTGCCACGAGCAATGTTGACCAAGACTGCGTCGTCATCCATCAAATCAAACTGTTGGGGGCCAAACATTTGACGGGTATCCGGGGTTGCAGCAGCAGCCAATACCACAACGTTGGCTTGGGGTAACACGTTGTCCAATTGGTCTGCGGTAACAGTTTGATCTGCCCCCGGTAACGGATCAGGCCTACGACGTACCACGGTGATATGAGTATCCCAGTTAGAAAATAGGCGCACTAATTCTGAGCCGATACCCCCGGCACCAACGATTAGCACATTGGCACCATCTAAGGTGGTGCCATATGATTCGCCCCAGCTAGTGGCGCGTATCCGTTCGGGTAGGTAGCGCAGCAACGCCAGAGTGAGCGCTAACGCGTGTTCGGCTACGGGCGGGGCGAAACTTCCCTTTGCAGAAGTAAACGAAACGTCTGGGTACCGCTTGGCCACCGGCAGGAACGATTCGACTCCGGCAAACGGCAACTGTACCCAGGAGACTTGAGGGTTTGCAGCAAGAGTCTGCTCAATGATTGCCGAATCCAGCATGCGGACGACGACGATGGCGGTGGCGTTGCCATCATCGGGTCCGACAATCTCAAATCCATGCTCCTGTGCTGTTGCCACGGTGGTTTCATCAGCATTTTCAAACGGAGTGTTATCGCGTTGTTCTTGTACCGGCAAAATTACGATCTTTTGTCTCATGACCCTATGCTCACCTGGATAATTTGGAAACTATTAACGTTAGCTGTCCGGCAATTACCGGAAAGGTGCTTTATTTTACGTCTTCGGCACGGAGATGTTCCGTAGCCAGCTGTACATATGTGGTTGCATTACCCCGTAGCCCAGCGACTTGTTCGTCATTGAGTTCACGCCGAACCTTGGCCGGTACACCGGCTACCAGCGAATTGGGTGGGATCTCCATGCCCTCCGACACCATTGAATTAGCGGCAACCAACGAGCCGGCTCCAACCGTTGCACCGTTGAGTACGGTTGCGTTCATACCGATCAGCGCACCGTCGCCAACAGTGGCGCCGTGGACGATGGCAGCATGGCCTACCGAAACATCATTGCCAATAGTGCACGGGAAACCTTCATCAGCGTGTAGAACCACATTGTCTTGCAGATTTGAGCGGGCACCCACCGAGATCGCAGCGGAGTCTCCACGAGCCGATACACCATAGAAGGCCGAGGAATGTTCCGCCATGGTGACGTCACCGGTAATGGCTGCAGTTTCTGCTAGAAATACCGACTCATGAATGCGAGGAGATTTGCTCAGAACTTTTTTAATAATTGCCATATGGTCACCCTAAAACTCCCCATTAGTGGTGTCACTACCTGGTGGACCTGGGTAAGAGCGCCCACGGGTTAGTCGAAAATAACTGTGCGGTCGCCGTCCATGAGCACCCGGTGTTCGGTATGCCACTGCACCGCCTGCACCAGCGTCGCGCCTTCTACAGCACGGCCACGCTGAACAAAATCTTGTGCCGTCAGAGCGTGATTGACCCGCTGGACGCGCTGTTCAATGATGGGGCCCTCGTCAAGGTCTGCGGTGACGTAGTGGGCGGTGGCGCCGATCAGTTTTACTCCGCGGTCATGTGCCTGATGGTAAGGTCGTGCACCTTTGAACGACGGCAAGAAGGAGTGGTGGATGTTGATTGCTTTGCCATCGAGTTTTTGGATGAGTTCATCTGAGAGGATCTGCATGTATCGGGCTAAAACGACCAGCTCGATGTCGAATTCGTCCACCAGCTCCATTAACCGTTTTTCGGCTTCAGCCTTATTAGTGGTGCCATCGTCATATTTAATCAGTGGGATATGTACAAACGGTACGTCATAGAAGTACGCCATGGGTTGCAGATCCAAATGGTTGGATACGATAACGGGTACTTCTACCGGCAAGGTTCCGGAGTGCTGCTGGAATAACAGTTCATTCATAGTCCGGCCGTCTTTAGAAACCATAATCAGGGTGCGCGTTTTCTCGGCGGCGTCATAAACGTTGGCATCCATATTGAAGGTTTCCACCACGGTGGCGATAGCCTGTTGGGTTTGTTCTACCGTGCAATCCGTGGCGAACTGGACGCGCATAAAAAACACACCGCTATTGGGTGAATCGAACTGCTGAGATTCTGAAATGTCAGCATTGACCTCTAGTAATGCCCCGGTGATGGCGTGGACTATGCCAGGCTGGTTTTTACACGACAAGGTGACGATGAGACTATTTTTACCGGTGACCATAGAGTGCTGTTCCTATCCGTTAGACAATGGTGGCTATATTAGCGCGAAAATCGGTGAAGGAAAGAAAAATTCCGGTTCCCTCAGTATCAGGGAACCGGAATTATCGAGAACTAACCAAAGTATTGTTCAGGTTAGCGCTCGTTGTCTAGCGGGTCACCGCCTGGGGTCTGGTCGCCTGCCAGGCCACCTTTGCGTACTTTTTCTTCGATGCGCTGACCGATAGTTTCGTCAATGTTTTTCCAGTACTGGATAGCGTTGGACAGTACAGGCTCAATGACGGTTTCCAGTCCACCGGCAACAGTGTCAACCAGGTCATCGCGCTCTTTTTGGCTGAAGACTTTATTGACCAAAATGTTGGGTTGGATGAAGTCGCTGTCATCTTCACGCAGGGTGTAGGCCGAACGAACCAGTTCGCCATCGGATTCCCAGGACACATCTACTGCGCCTTCTTCATCCGACCAGGAGTCACCAAACGAGTTTGGTACATATGGACGACGGGCACCAGTGTGCTCGAACCACATGTTGCCTTCGAAGTTGTAAGTGTGGACTTCGTTGATTGGACGGTTGACTGGCAGCTGCTGGAAGTTGGTGCCGATGCGGTAGCGCTGAGCATCTGCGTAGGCGAAGTTGCGGCCTAATAGCATCTTATCTGGGGACATGCCGATGCCCGGAACCATATTTGCAGGAGAGAACGCAGCCTGTTCGATTTCAGCAAAGAAGTTCTCTGGATTGCGGTTCAGCTCCATGGTACCCACCTTGATGCGTGGGTAATCTGCCTGCGGGATGGTCTTGGTCAAGTCGAAGATGTTGTGACGGTAGGTCTTGGCATCTTCGTATGGAATGATCTGAACGTAGAGCTCCCAGGATGGATTGTCGCCACGCGCAATCGCCTCGTAGAGATCACGACGGTGATGTTCGGCGTCGACACCGGCCATTCTCTCGGCTTCTTCATTCGAGAGGTGTTCCAGGCCCTGGTTTGTCAGGAAGTGGAAACGTACCCAGAAGCGTTCGCCCTCGTCATTGACCCACATGTAGGTGTGCGAGCCGTAGCCATTCATATTGCGCCAGGTTTTTGGAATACCGCGTGGGCCCATCAGGTAGGTGACCTGGTGGGCTGTTTCTGGGTTCTGTGACCAGAAGTCCCACTGCATGGTGTTATCTCGCAGGCCATTTTCTGGCAGGCGCTTCTGGGACCGGATGAAGTGTGGGAACTTCATGGGGTCGCGTACGAAGAAGACTGGGGTGTTGTTTCCGACCAGGTCAAAGTTACCTTCTGAAGTGTAGAACTTCAGGGCGAAACCACGCACGTCGCGCCAGGTATCTGGGGAGCCCAGTTCGCCTGCAACGGTTGAAAAGCGTGCCAACATTTCGGTTTGTACACCGGGCTGGAACATTGCAGCTTTGGTGTATTTGGAAACATCTTCGGTCACGGTGAAGGTACCGAAGGCCCCGGAGCCCTTGGCGTGTGGGCGACGCTCTGGGACATTCATACGGTTGAAGTGTGCCAGGGTTTCAATCAGGTGGTGATCGTGCAGGACAATCGGGCCGTCTTGGCCAACGGTTAACGAGTTGCGGTCGCTAACCGCTGGGATACCGGCCTGTGTGGTTGAACCGGTAGCATGCGGCGTTGCTTTTTCAGCCATAACTTAGTCTCCTTTAAGACATAGTGAAGGTGAATTTGTGGGCAAAAATCTACAGTTTAGGTGTACCCCGGCGTATCGGAAGGTGCTGTTTGGTCAATGTTGTCTAAACACTGGGTGCAGACTCCGTGGTAGACGACGTCTGCGACGTCGATAACCATGCCGTGTGTCTGAGCTGGTGTCATACACGGTGCGCTACCATGCTGGCAGGGCACATCTTCGATGCGTCCGCAGCTTCGGCAGTGCACATGGTGATGGTTGTCTGATCGCTGAATCTCGTAGCGGGCCGCAGTGGGACCAAACTCAAGTTTCCTGACCAGTCCGACATCCACCAGCGACTGGACCACTGTGTAGATCGATTGGATAGTTATCGCAGGTAAGGTGAGGCGAACCTGGTTCAACAGTTCGTCTGCTGTGGCATGTGGAGAGCTACCAAGTGCTTCCAATGCTGCCACGCGTTGACGTGTGGACCGTAGACCGGTTGCCCGGATACGCGACGGCCAATTGTGGTTGTGGCCAGTGGTGGTCACCTAAACCTCCTTTTTCGATCCGCTCTTCATTATGCCACTTTTATGAGTAATTCAAAACTAGAGCGTCTGTGCGGCTTCCGGAGGAGTATGACCCAAGCCGTTTATGCGAGGTTATTGTGTATAGCGGATGGCTGCAACTGCAGCGCGCCGACCTGCCCGGGTTGCGCCAATGGTCGAGGCAGAGGCTCCATAACCGACCAAGAAAATTCCGGGTCCCTCCAGTACTGAGACGCCATCCTTGGCGACCTTGATACCACCGTGTTCGCTACGCAAGCCCAGCGGAGCCAAATGATTCAAACTATGTCGGAATCCTGTAGCCCACGGGATGGAGTCTATGGGTGTGACCCACTGGTCGCTAATATCAGTGCCATAGCCGGGAAGTGTTTCGGTATTGCGGTACATATCGGCCACCGTGGAATGTTTCTTGTGCAGTAGTTCGTCAACGGCTGCACCCTGGGAGATCACAGTGGAGCCGTTAGGACCGGGCCCGTTCAGCACTACTTCGTGTTGTTTGAAGGAATCGATAAAGCCACGGAATACCAAGGTGCCAGCGTTGATATGGTGCAGGTTGTCCTGATCTAATGCGAGACCAGTGTTTGAAACTACGGATCGTGGCGCATAGCCCGCGGTGACTTGGGCGGTGACGCGTTGTTCAACTTGGCGACCCCAGGTTGGACCGAACCGCTCTGGGTTCCAGCGCGGAAATGTTCGGGAAACCCATATGGCATGTGGTGTGACCAGTTCCAACATGATGAGAAATTGGGTGGCAGAAGCACCACTGCCGACTACCAGGACGCGCTGGCCAATAAAGTCAAAGTCCTGGGCATCGCGGAATGTTTTAGTGTGCCACTGCTTGCCGGTGAAGTGTTCTAAGCCAGGATAGTAGGGCACATAGGGTGATTCCCAGGTGCCTGTGGCATTAATTATGGACGCAGTCGTAAATTCTCCCGCCTGTGTCGTCAAATAGTACGTCTGGTTCTGGTAGGTCGTAACGGTTTTGACTTTGGCTGGCCGAATCACCTGTAGATCTAGATGCTGTTCGTAGGCGCCGTAATATTCAGTGACGACCTCCGAGGCAGGACGCCAAGTATCGGGATTCTCTAGTGGAAAACCCGGTAGGTCATGGATGCCGTGTGCCCGGCCTAGCGTGAGAGCTTGCCAGCGATGTCGCCAGGCTCCGCCGGGCCCGGCATTGCTGTCTAGAACTACAAAATCGCGTCCGGCAACGAGGCCGCGACGGCGTAGCGTGCCTGCCGCGGACAGCCCGGCTTGGCCAGCCCCAATAATAATGATCGGGTAATACTGTGCTTTCTCCGGGGCTGCGTTACTTGTCATGCAGTTCAGCGTAGTTGACCACCTATGAAAAGTTGGCAGCTTATGACAAGTGCACGCTGTAGCCAGATGGGACCGATATGATGAGTACCGTCGATGCAGAAATTTGGACCAGGAGAGCGATGTCTGAACAGTCGAATGTCAATAATGCCCCACTGGCAGAAGTTGACCCAGAAATTGCCAAAGTGTTGGGGCTAGAACTAGGCCGTCAACGAGGTAGCCTAGAAATGATTGCCTCGGAAAACTTTGTGCCCCGAGCTATCTTGGAAACACAGGGCTCGGTCCTGACAAATAAGTATGCCGAAGGCTACCCTGGTCGCCGTTACTATGGCGGTTGCGAATACGTCGATGTTGCTGAAAATTTGGCTATCGAGCGGGCAAAGGCGCTTTTTGGTGCCGAATACGCTAATGTGCAGCCACATGCTGGTGCTCAGGCCAATGTAGCGGTTATGGAAGCGCTGATGGAGCCCGGCGACACCCTGATGGGTCTGTCGCTGGCTCATGGTGGTCACCTAACTCACGGTATGCCACTGAATTTCTCGGGCCGTCGCCATCGTATTGTTGCCTATGAAGTAGAGCGCGATACTTTCCGTATAGACATGGATAAGGTTCGTGAACAAGCCTTAGCTGAACGCCCTGATGTCATCGTCGCGGGCTGGTCTGCATATCCGCGGCAGTTAGACTTCGAAGCGTTTGCTTCCATTGCCCAAGAGGTAGGCGCCAAGCTGTGGGTTGATATGGCACACTTTGCGGGTCTCGTAGCAGCCGGTTTGCACCCGAACCCGGTTCCCCACGCCGATGTTGTGTCCTCGACGGTGCATAAAACTCTTGCCGGGCCGCGTTCCGGCTTTATTTTGGCCAAAGAAGCTTTGGGTAAGAAGTTGAACTCACGGGTATTCCCAGGGCAACAAGGCGGACCGCTGATGCATGCAATTGCAGGTAAAGCCGTTGCATTCAAGATCGCTGGAACCGAAGTATTCAAACGCCGTCAACAGCGCACTTTAGAAGGCGCCCAGATTTTGGCCGAGCGGTTGACTGCTTCTGATGTTGCCGAACACGGTATCTCCGTATTATCCGGTGGCACGGATGTGCACTTGGTGTTGGTTGACCTACGAAATTCTGAGCTAGATGGCAAACAAGGCGAAAATATCCTGGACCAGGTTGGTATTACAGTAAACCGAAATGCAGTGCCATGGGACCCACGTCCGCCGATGACAACTTCGGGTCTGCGTATTGGTACTCCAGCGTTGGCCACCCGCGGTTTTGGTTCCGAAGAGTTTGCTGAGGTTTCGGATATCATCGCCCAAGCGTTGAAGCCTAACCCAGATGTAGAGGCGCTACGGGCTCGCACCGAGAAGCTTGCTGAGGATTTCCCGCTGTATGAGGGGCTAGAAGGCTGGTAAGCCAATTTGGTTAGACGACGGCGTTGATGACAAGAGCGGGCCCCACCAAGCCAAGTAACTTCGGGCCCGCTCTTTGCATTAGGTCACCGTTTGGTATGCAAACGGTGACAGCATGCTGGCTCATCATTACACTGAGTTTATGGGCCCGGACGAGGGTTAGTTCGTTGATATCAACCAGACAAGGACGCTCCGCCAAATGACTGCACTGAAACTTGATGGCCGCGCCACTGCGGCCCACATGAAAGAAGACCTTGCTGAACGAGTCAAAAAGCTCAAAGAACAAGGGACGACTCCCGGCCTAGGGACGGTGCTAGTTGGAACGGACCCTGGTTCGCAATCGTATGTGGGCGCCAAGATCCGGGATATGGAAGAGATTGGCATCCAGTCACTACATCGTGAGCTACCAGAATCGGCAACCCAGCAGGAGGTCTTGGACGTCGTCCATGAGCTCAATAATAACCCGGAGTGCACTGGATACATTGTGCAACTGCCACTACCGGATCACATTGATACCGACACGGTTTTGGAAGCTATTGACCCGCAAAAAGATGCTGACGGGCTGCATCCGCTGAACCTAGGACGACTAGTAGCTTCCGCCGGTGGGGAAGTGACCTGGCCGCTGCCGTGTACGCCAAAGGGCTGTCTGGAGCTGTTGCGGCATTATGATATCCAGACCGAGGGCAAAACTGTGTTGATTATTGGTCGTGGTATTACCATCGGACGTCCCGCTACGTTGTTATTTACCCGTCGTGACGTCAACTCCACCGTGATTGCAGCACACACTGGCACAAAGAATATGGAAGAACTGATCGGTCAAGCCGATATTATTGTCGCAGCTGCAGGAAATCCCGGCATGGTGACTAAAAAGATGGTTAAAGAAGACGTCGTTATCCTTGATGTTGGTGTTTCACGCCAGGAAACAGAAGAAGGCAAAACACGTATCGTCGGAGACGTGGCCAAAGACGTAGCTGAGGTTGCTTCAGCTATGTCGCCAAATCCTGGTGGGGTAGGGCCGATGACTCGTGTTGAACTGGTGGCAAACGTGGTGGAAATTGCGGAACATAATGCTGCCCGAGAGTAAACTTACAAAAATATAGTTCATTATGTGATCCCTTGGCCGGTTATATACTGGCCGAGGGATTCTAGTGTTAGCGTTACGGATAATGCCGATGACTAATTGGGAACACAACAGGTAAATACGAGATACTAGAAGATATGCAGTCCATCGAATCTTCAACTCATCGCCGCGGTCTTCGACTTTCTAATGTCGTTTTGCTCGTGGTTGTCATTGCCTTTATAGTTGCCGTTATTTTTGCGGCCAACCAGAACGACGTCATCGGCTGGATCGTTGTGGTCGTTGCTGGTGGCTGGCTGATCCTTTCCGTTGCCTCATTGATTATGGTGACGCGCGGCGCCCGTGCTGTGAAAAAGACGGCACAAAACCTCGGCTCGAATTTTGCGGCATCAACTGCTGCTGCAAATGTCGTCGATACCTCAGATCCAATGCGCGATACCAAAGTGGACCATTCACTAAAAATCGTCGAAGTCCAAAAACGAGTCGTTTCTGAAGAGCTGGCAAAAGGTGTCGAACATGCTGACTTCGAGATGATTAACCGTGCATTAGACACCATCGAGATGACGGCATCCAACGCCCGCGATATGCTCGATCCGGAGCGCCATAACAAACCTAAGTCGGATTCCGACAACGGTAAGAACACTATTTCTGGCGAAATTATCAACTAGAAAGAATTATGCACACTAACGCTGCTGACTCAAAGGCTGAAAACACTCTTCGCGTAGCGACTGTTAACGTCAATGGAATTCGTGCCGCGCATCGTCGTGGCATGGCGTCTTGGTTTGCTGACCGGAATATTGACATTATTACCCTGCAAGAGGTTCGTGCCCCAGAAAATATTTTGACCAAATTATTACCGGAGATCGTCGGTGATGAATGGGATGATATATATATTCACAGTGATGAGGCACTAGAAAAAGGTCGTGCTGGCGTAGCGATAGCCTCGCGACTTAAACCACTTGAGAACCGGACCGGGCTGGCAGACGGAACCAATGATTCGGGACGTTGGGTTGAAGCAGACTTTCAAGCACCCGATGGATCAACAGTCAGTGTGGCCAGCGTATATGTTCATTCTGGCGAAGTGGATACCCCACGACAGGATGACAAATACGCGTTCCTAGATGCCATGGTCGAATATCTACCGGTAATGAAAGCACGCCAGGACCATTCAATCATTACCGGTGATCTCAACGTCGGCCACACAGAATTAGATATTAAAAACTGGAAAGGCAATGTCAAAAACTCCGGTTTCTTGCCGGAGGAACGTGCCTACTTCGATAAATTCTTTTCCCCAGAGCATCTCAACTGGGTTGATGTGGGGCGCCGGGTAGCCGGGGAAGTCGCTGGACCCTATACCTGGTGGTCCTATCGTGGAAAAGCTTTCGATAACGATGCAGGTTGGCGCATCGATTATCAAATGGCTACACCACAGCTTGCAGAAAATGTCACCAAGGCCGTTGTAGATCGTGCAGCCTCATACGATCTGCGTTTCTCAGACCACTCACCACTTGTGGTCGACTACCAGTTTTAGAAAGGACCCTCCGTGTCCACCAGCCAACCAACACCGGCCGATATATTGGCCACTGATCTTTCCGAAACCGCGCACCTGACTTCAGCAGCCAAGCATCCGCGTGTGCTTTCAGGTATGCAGCCATCAGCAGATTCGCTGCACCTGGGCAATTATCTGGGTGCATTGGTCAATTGGGTTAAGATCCAAGAAGATTTTGAAGCGTTCTACTTTATCCCAGACCTGCACGCAATCACGGTACCCCAGGATCCTAAGGATCTGGTTCAGCGCACCCGGGTCGCAGCAGCACAGTATATCGCAGCCGGCATCAACCCGGAGCGTTCTACCTTATTTGTGCAATCGCATATTCCAGAACATACCCAGCTGACCTGGATCCTGACGTGTCTCACCGGCATGGGCGAAGCAGCTCGTATGACGCAGTTCAAAGATAAATCCGCCCGCGAAGGTACCGAGGCGACCGGGGTAGGTCTCTTTACTTATCCCATGCTGATGGCGGCTGATATTTTGTTATATCAGCCGCACGGCGTCCCCGTGGGCGATGATCAGCGTCAGCATATAGAATTAACTCGGACTCTAGCGCAGCGTTTTAACTATCGGTATGGTGAAACCTTTGTGGTGCCCGTGGGTTTCTTTCCAGAGACAGGGGCGAGGATCTATGACCTACAAGATCCTGTCTCCAAAATGTCGAAATCAGCCCCATCACCAAACGGTCTGATTAATATTTTGGATGAACCCAAAGTCATCGCAAAACGTATTAAATCTGCAGTTACTGATACCGGCACAGAAATTCATTATGATCGAGAACACAAGCCTGGGATTTCTAATCTATTAGATATTTATGCCTCGGTGACAGATCAGAGCGTGGCAGAATTGGTTAGCGCGTATGAAGGCAAAATGTATGGGCACCTGAAGGTGGATCTTGCTGAAGCTGTGACCCAACGCCTGGAACCAATCCGCACAAGAGCTCTAGAGCTCTTAGATGATCCCGCTGAACTGGATCGAATCTTGGCAGTCGGTGCAGATAAGGCGCGTAGTATCGCTGCTCCGGTGTTAGACGAGGTCTACGAAAAGTCCGGTTTCTTGCGACCGGCTCGATAACATCTCTTACTGACTCATGCCTGGCTGAACATCAGCCAGGCATGAGTTAGTTAACCGAAAGCTCACCCCGGTGGCGTAGAACAATTTCAGCCCTGTAGCGGAAGTATTTGGTGAGTAAGTCTGACACACTAGAGGTACCGTTCAAATTCTTATCGAAGGATATTCGTGACTGGTACTACAAATCCGCCGCTATTGGAAACTGAAAATCTGGCCCGGGTTTTTGGCACCGGCCCGAACCAGTTTGCTGCGCTCAAAGGGCTGACCTTTGAAATTCGACAAGGTCAATCAGTGGCCATCATTGGCAAATCGGGGTCTGGTAAATCAACCCTAATGCACCTGCTAGCGCTGTTGGATGAACCGACTTCTGGCGTCGTCGCGATGCGTGGCAAGGTGGTGTCCGACCTAAGACCTAAAGAAGTCGCAAAGGTGCGAAACACTACCTTTGGGTTCGTGTTTCAACAATTTTACCTCAACTCACAGGAAACTGTGCTCGATAACGTCACCCTGCCATTAAAAATTGCCAAGGTTGCCAAGGCTGAGCGTAAACGCCGTGGTGCAGAAGTCTTAGAAAAACTAGACATGAGTGACAAGATCCATGCCAAAGCCATAAATCTATCTGGTGGGCAACAACAACGTGTGTCCATTGGTCGAGCGCTCATCAATAGTCCAGAAATTGTATTCGCTGACGAGCCCACCGGGAACTTAGACTCCGAAACCTCGGCGGTAGTCGAAGATCTGCTTTTTAGTCTTAATGCAGAAGGCCAAACCCTCATTGTGGTTACACATGATGAAGAACTTGCAGCTAAATGCCAGCGTCAAATCCGTATTCAAGATGGTCGCATCATCGCAAATGAGGCAGGTGCCTAATGCGTATCCGCGATATATTCACCACAGCCATTGCCAACACCCTGCGCACCAAGTTGCGGACTTTTCTAACCGTAATCGCTGTTGTTGTAGGTGCATTCACGTTGACCTTAACCTCCGGGATTGGTGCAGGCATCAATAAATATATTGACGCACAGGTCGAGGCTATGGGCGATGCCAACCAGGTCTATGTTATGCCGGCACAGACTACTGACGCCTCAATGGGGTTTAGTGCAAGCGAACCCAACGAATATGATCCTGATGCTGAAACGACAATGTCGGAGTTTGGTACACCGGCTTTAGACGATGACGATATTGAAACGCTTGAAGATCTGGACCACGTTGAAATGGTCGATCCGATGGTATTTGTCAGTATTGAATATCTCGAAGTTAGCGAGGATGATCAATATTCGCTGCCCTCGGCAGGATTTCCTTCAGAACAAACGATGGTGGAATATGCAGCAGGCGGACCCGCATCCGCTGCAGATGATGCCTTTGAACTAGTGATCCCTACCTCATGGCTTTCGATTTTCGATATAGACGACGTGGAAAATGCCGATGACGCTGTTGGTAAAACAGTGACCATTGGTGCCAAGGACCTGGACGGCAATACTGAAACAGTCGAAGCAGAAATTGCCGGAGTCTCTGAAGAAACGATCACTGGCTCTGGTAATAGTCCCATTCCATCCCACGGACTAAACCACAAAATCGCCGAGATCAATAATTCGACGGCCGGGACCACCGTCCCATATTCCTATATGCAAGCTGTTCTCACCGTGGACAACTTGGCTACTAACGAGACACAACTCAAACAAGACCTGACCGATATAGACATGGTAGGGCAAACCGTTGAAGACCAAATGGGAATTGTCAGTGGCATCATTGATGCCATCACCTGGGTGTTCAACGGGTTTGCACTGATCGCACTGCTTGCAGCTAGCTTTGGTATCGTCAATACGCTACTGATCTCAGTTCAAGAGCGGACCCGCCAGATTGGTCTATATAAAGCACTTGGAATGACCAGCGGAAAAGTGTTCACACTCTTTTCTACCGAAGCGATCGTCATCGGTTTGATGGGCTCGGTCATTGGCATTGGACTGGGGGCTGCGGTGGGCGCCATAGGCAACTCCATGCTGATAAATGGACCCCTAGATTCTGTTCCGGGACTCTCCTTATATGCGATCGAACCAACAGCGTTGCTAACCATTGCTGTAATTATCATTCTGATAGCTTTTCTCGCCGGGACGCTACCAGCTCGTCGGGCAGCAACTAAAGATCCCATTGAAGCCCTCCGCCACGATTAATGGCGAAATATTAGTAGAACCTGTACGAAAAGGTGAAGATTACACATGTCTGAAGCATCAAATAATAAATATGGGACGGCCCCATATTCGCCCACCCAGATGCCAGATTTCGGTGATGAGCCGCGCAGTGCCAAACTGACTAAAACTTTAATATGGCCGTTACTGATTCTCAGCGCACTCACCTCCATATTGAGCGTGGTAGAGATGCTCACGGTGGACCCAGAAGAGTACTACTCACAACTGCTGCCACCCGAACAGCTCCAGGATGCTACGCCGGCAATGCTGGACACCATGCACACATGGTCCCTGATCTCATTTATCGGATTTGGGCTACTGATGATAATTTTGTTTGTCATTGTGGGAATCGGGCTCCGTGCGACAAGGCCTTGGGCGCGTTTTACGGGTTTAGTATTCGCCTTCTTATTCGTTTTCTCGGAAGGTCTGAGTCTGGTCTTTTCTGTGAATTACGGGCAGCTTGAACCGCTTGAGTTGGTGGCTGCCATTCTGACCTGGCTATCGGTTTTACTCACCATATATTGGATTATTCAGGCCATGAGCAAGTCAACTTCGTGGTGGTTTGGTCTCCACCGGCGTTTACAAAGATAGCTGATCAATTTCGGAATATGTCTGCTGTTGATCAACAAAATATCGGCTAATACTGGTACGTTAGGCCGGTAAGCTGATAGTCAGCTGCTTAACACACGGCTGATCGCATTGAGTCACCTACTGCACCTACAATTGCGTGAAATAGCAGAATCTGAGCATCCAAAATTGGAGAAGAGGCAATGACACACAACCCATATGATGGACCAGCGGGTCCTCAAGGCCCGCAGTACGGTCCTGGTAGTCCGAACCCCAATAGTCCTAGCGTCCAGTCTCTACTGGCCAAGGTATTTACAGGTAGCCCCGATCTGCCAAACCCGGTACGTCAACTGCAGCTTGCTGCGATAGCCTCAGCCGTTGGTTACTTGATCACGCAGATTATTTCACTAGTCGTCAGCAGCGTCGTGCTGTCCGGCTATGCATCTGGACTGGGCATCGAAGGCATGGCCGGGGCAGGCACAGCGTTTGGTATCGTGTTGCTTATTTTTGCGCTCGGTCTCTATGCTCTGGTGATTATTCCACTCTTGGGGCGGAAAAACTGGGGGCGAATTCTTGGCATTGTATTCGCTTTTCTTGGCGGTATTTCGTCGTTGTTCAATATACTTAGCGTCGGAACCACCTTCGCACTTAGTGGCGGTTTAGGCGCGATTACGCTCATCCAAGGTATTGTCATCCTGGGGACCGCTGTCTGGTTTCTGGTATTTGCTTTCCGTGCTGATGTCGCGGCATGGTATACACCGCATTCATCAGTTGGATACCAGCAAGGTTGGTCAGCAGGTGGCCAAGCAGGTCATTACAATCCCGGTAACCAGCCACCGGGACCGGGTCAATACCCTCCTGGAGCCGGAAATCAGGGGCCGACTTACCCGGGCCCACAGGGCGATCAGTATCCGCCTCAGGGACCGCCCTCAAGTCCTTCGAACTAGCGATCAGTCATTGCGGTGATCGCAAGTAAATCTTAGCAGCCGGTCAGTTTCTGACCGGCTGCAGTCGTAACACCAGATAGCCGTTGATGCACCGCTATGAGTTGATCTATGTATGTGAGATGTCCAATAAGGACTGTGCAATAGCGCCGCCGTCATGAGAGCCAAGCAAACCATCTAAGTCAGTGCTATGAGGCTTAGAATGGACAGCTATGAGCGTTTCCATCCGCAAAGCAAAAGACACCGACATTCATGAGCTCGTACCATTGGCGGCACGGACATTTCCGCTTGCGTGTCCACCTGAGATGGACCGAACGGCAATTGAAACGTTTATATACAACGAACTCAACCAAGAAGTCTTTGCCGAATGGTTGGCGAGTGACGATGCCAATGTTGTGGTCGCAACAGATGGAGCAATGCTTGTCGGATATACGGTTTGTGTCAACAACGTTTTGCCCAAAGACGCTGAACTTGATCGACAGCTTCCGGTGGACACTACCGTCATGATGACGAAATTCTATGTCCACCCAGAATTTCATGGCGCCGGAGTATCAAGAAACATGATGGCCTTCTTGCTCGACCAATACAGCACGACTGACCGGCAATGGATGTGGTTGGGTACTAATGTGGCAAATGCTCGTGCCATACGGTTTTATGAACGGTCTGGATTTGCACAAATTGGTACCCGCTCCTTCGACGTCGGAGGCAGCGTAGCTAAAGATATCGTCCTGGCTCGCAAGCTTCCAACAGTAGTCGGCTAGATTTAGTCCGCGGTTACGGAACGCAGCGTTGGCGCAGAGCTTTGCACACCACCCCAAATAAGCAGGACGCCTAGTACACAACAGCCGGATATGACCAGCATGGATAGAGGCGAGGCCACAACGGCAATTCCTAATAGTGGAAATGCCGTAATTACCGCTGTCAAGAGAGTAAAAATCAACACGATCCATAGCGGTCCAAATACGGCCCCACGCCGAGTCGCCTGTAATTGAGTAAAACTCATACCGATACGACGCAGCCCGTTATACAGTGCCCCACGGTCTATTACCTGAGCAGTCTGGGTAATCGCTACGGAACAGGCCGAGAGTAGAAATGCTATGACCATAGTTAGCAAAACCCCGGTACGCAGATCGGTCAGCAGATTTATTTCTGCATTCGTCATGCTGGCAGCAGCGTCATCCATACCCATATTTGCTAGTGATACACCAGCCCCAGCGACCACACCGATGTAGGTGGTTAACGTTACCCCGCCAATTTGTGCCCAGGCCTGTTGCGGTGATTCCAACACGGCACGAGCTGCAACCAATGATTGTGCAGTTTTAGCACGCCGTAGCCGCCAACGGGTAACTGCGGCAATTAACCATGGCCCGATAAAATGTAGGGCAAGCATGGGGACAGCAAAAGCGGCGAGTACCATGACTACCGCCAACATGATACCGCCAGCACCATAGATATTGGCAAAAAGTTGTGCCACAACCAACAGTGCTACGGCAGCAACAATACGCAGCCAGTGTAACCGGGCCGGACGTTGTCTGGTGCGAACTCCCAACGGGGTAATTTCGATGCTGCGCAACCCGGTGAATGAAGAGACAACCCCAATACCGATGATAGTTGCTAACACAGCTAATATTCCTGGCGCTCCAAGCCACATACCGGAGGTACCAATCGGCCCGCCTGCGAAATGCAATAACCCGGCCACGGGCATAAGCACTAGATAGCCAAGCACACCTAGCAACGACCCGACAGCAGCAAGTACTGAGGCTTCTGTGACTGCCAGCGTGCGCAGTAACGCTGAACTGGCGCCAAGTAGTCGAAGCGACGACAGCCGTTCGTCACGGCGTCGGGCTAGTAACTTGGCCGCGGCACCGGCTAGTGAAGCAATCGGCATAATCAACAGTATTCCCGCCAGGATAGCCAGGATCATATATATTCCGGCTATCTCATCGACGGATTGCTTATTGAGTGTGAAAAAGAAATGTATCCCACCGGCCACGCTCAGTGCCAAGGTAGACACTACGGCAAAGGCTGCCACCGGCAGCGACCAGGCCTGGCGGGTCGCAAACAGGCGTGACAGGAACAGACGGCTTACCGTTGTTGTAGCTTTCATCGGGTAGCTCCTGAAGTATCTGCAGAATCTGAAATGATGCGACCATCACTGACATGTATGAGTCGTTGGCAGCGTGCCGCGACTGACTCGTCGTGTGTGACCAGCACCAGGGCTCGGCCGCGGGACACGGTCGAATCCAGTAGTGCGGTCAACACTGTTTCGGAAGTTTCCGAATCAAGAGCACCGGTTGGCTCATCTGCGAATACCACAGATGGCTCAGCAATCTGGGCCCGGGCGATGGCAACACGTTGTGCCTGGCCGCCTGAAAGTTGCCCAAGTCTGCGGTTATACAACCCATCTAGTCCCAGAGCGGATAACCAGTTGCGGGCCTGTGTCTCTGCGGTATTTCGCGGGACACCGGAAAGCATAAGTGGTAGGGCCGTGTTCTCCTGGGCGGTCAATTCTGGCAACAGAAGACCATCTTGAAAAACAAAACCGAGATGTTCGCGGCGCAGCTGGGCGCGTTGTTCCTCATTCAGCTGCGTAATGTCAGTGGCAGCATTATTGAGTATTGTGAGGTGTACCTTCCCGGTGTCGGGCACCAAAATACCCGATAGACAGTGCATTAGCGTAGTTTTTCCAGAGCCTGACGGGCCCATAATTGCTACGGATTCGCCAGGGTAAACTTGCAGGCTCACATCGACTAGTGCCTGGGTAGAGCCATAGGTTTTGGTGAGGTTGGTAGCGGAAAGTATCGGATGCGTCATGTTACTATTTTCGCGGCTTGAAGCTATTCTTGGCGTCAGCCTCGGGGAGGATCTTGGCACCTAGCGGTGTTTTTGCGATCCTTCGCAGGTAGGACAAGCAAGGTCTTGGAATACAGCCTGAGACAATGTGGTTGTCCCACATACCCATCAATATCGACGGAAGGATTAACGTGGCTGACTACATCATGATTGGCGGACACGGCAAGGTAGCAATGCGTACTACTCCACGGCTAGTGGAAGAAGGCCACACGGTAACCGCTGTGATCCGAAAAGAGGAACAAGTCCGGGAAGTCGAAGCTGTCGGGGCGAACGCTTTAGTCTTAGATATCGAAGATGCCACCGTAAATGATTTAGCTGATGCTTTTCATGGCAAGGATGCGGTTATTTGGGCTGCCGGCGCAGGTGGCGGCAATCCGCAGCGCACGTATGCGGTGGATAGAGACGCTGCACAACGTTCTATCGATGCAGCTGTTCAGGCCGGCGTTGACCGTTATGTATTGATTTCTTATGCGGGTGCCGGTAAAGATCATGGCGTCAGTGAAGACAGCTCGTTTTTTCCTTATGCAGAATCCAAGTCTGCAACTGATGCCCACTTGCGTGATAGCGGTCTAAAGTACACGATTCTAGGGCCCGGCATGTTGACGCTAGAAGACCCGACATCGAAGATTAGGATTGCTCCGGAGACCGGATCGGCAGAGTCAGCAGAAGGTGGGCGCGACACCTCGCGCAGTAACGTGGCTGAGGCGATCCTGGTGGCGTTAGAAGAAGACGCCACGATTGGTAAGACCATTGATTTTTATGATGGCGATACAGATATTCGGGAAGTTTTCCGTTCTCTGTAACATACTGCTATTATCTGTTGGTTAAACGTTTGTGGGGGTCGAATTCTCGACCCCCACAAACGTTGGTAGGCCAGCTTAGAGATTGCGGGCTAGAATTGCCTGCTTTACTTCAGCGATAGCTTTGGTAACTTGAATGCCGCGTGGGCATGCATCGGTGCAGTTGAATGTGGTACGGCAGCGCCATACCCCTTCCTTATCGTTGAGGACCTCAAGACGCATGTCACCACCTTCGTCACGGTCGTCAAAAATGAACCGATGGGCATTCACAATAGCTGCAGGGCCAAAATACTGCCCGTCGGTCCAAAATACTGGACACGAAGATGTGCATGCCGCACACAGGATGCACTTGGTGGTGTCATCAAATGCTTCCCGTGCTTCAGCTGACTGCAAACGTTCACGAGTTGGTTCCTGGGTCTCATCAGCGATGAGGAACGGCATGATTTCACGGTAGGACTGGAAGAAGGGTTCCATATCCACGATCATGTCCTTTTCTACTGGTAGACCTTTGATGGGCTCTACAGTAATAGGTTTGGATGTATCAAGGTCCTTGAGCAGAACTTTACATGCTAAACGGTTAACGCCATTGATGCGCATGGCGTCAGAACCACACACACCGTGGGCGCAGGAACGACGGAAGGAAAGTGAACCGTCGAGCTCCCATTTGATCTTGTGTAGCGCATCCAGTACGCGGTCGGTCCCGTGCATTTCGACGGTCCAGGTATCCCAGTAGGGTTCGTCATAGAATTCTGGGATATAGCGGCGTACCTGCATGGTAACGGTGAAAGTTTCCACCCCACCGGTGTCACCGGAATCGCCCATATCAATGTTTGAGGCTGGCTCTGCTGGTTCGAAAGTAGTAGTCATTAGTACTTACGCTCCATTGGTTCGTAGCGGGTCATGACGACGTCTTTGGTCTCAAATCGAATGCCCTGGACGCCTTCAGTTTGAGCGTTGGCATCACGGTAGAGCATTGAGTGGACCATCCATTTTTCATCATCACGATCTGGGAAATCTTCGCGGAAGTGGCCTCCGCGAGATTCTGGGCGGTGCAACGCGGCAACAGACATGGCTTCAGCGATATCGAGCAGGTAGCCAAGTTCTAAGCCTTCAAGCAGATCCAGGTTGTAGCGTTTGCCCTTATCCTGAACTGCAACGTTCTGGTACCGTGCGCGCAAGTCTTCGATCTTGTCGATGGCACGGCGAATCGTTTCTTCGGAACGGAACACCTGCATATCGGCGTCCATAACCTCTTGGAGCTCGGCGCGTAGTGCACCGACCTTTTCGGTGCCTTCGGAAGATCGCAGGTTATCGATCTGGGATTCCAGGAATGCTTCACCATTTTCTGGCAGTTCCACAAAATCGGCATCTTCAGCATAATCGGCAGCATAGATACCTGCCCGGCGGCCGAAGACATTGATGTCGAGCAGTGAGTTGGTTCCCAGACGGTTTGCACCATGTACGGAGACACAAGCAACCTCCCCGGCGGCAAAGAGCCCGGGGATGGGGGTGTTGTGTTTATCTTGAAGCACATTTGCTTGGATATCGGTTGGAATACCGCCCATCACGTAGTGACAGGTGGGGAATACTGGCACCGGTTCGTTATATGGTTCCACGCCCAGGTAGGTCCGAGCGAATTCCGTAATATCCGGTAGTTTGGCATCGATGTGTTCTGGCTCAAGGTGTGTCAGGTCCAGATATACGTAGTCTTTATTCGGCCCAGCGCCGCGGCCTTCGCGCACTTCGTTAGCCATGGAGCGAGCAACAATGTCACGCGGAGCTAGGTCTTTAATAGTTGGCGCGTAGCGTTCCATAAACCGCTCACCATCGGCGTTGCGGAGAATACCGCCCTCACCACGAGCAGCTTCGGACAACAAGATCCCTAGCCCGGCAAGACCAGTTGGGTGGAACTGAATAAACTCCATGTCCTCCAGGGGGATACCGTGGCGGTAAGCAATGGCCATGCCGTCACCGGTCAGGGTGTGAGCATTGGAAGTGGTCTTAAATACCTTGCCGGCACCACCGGTCGCGAAGACCACGGATTTTGCCTGGAAGATGTGTAGCTCACCGGTAGCTAGTTCATAGGAAACTACACCGGCGACACGCTTTTGCTTGTATGGGGTGCCATCTTCGCGGGTGGCATCTTGTTCAACCATAAGCAGGTCAAGTACGTAGAATTCATTATAAAATTCGACATTGTGCTTGACGCAGTTCTGGTAGAGGGTCTGCAGAATCATATGTCCGGTGCGGTCTGCTGCATAGCAGGCCCGGCGTACCGGCGCTTTACCGTGGTCGCGGGTGTGACCACCGAAACGGCGCTGGTCAATGCGACCTTCAGGTGTACGGTTGAACGGCAGCCCCATTTTTTCTAAATCTAGGACAGCGTCGATGGCTTCTTTTGCCATAACTTCTGCGGCATCCTGGTCAACGACGTAGTCGCCACCTTTGACGGTGTCGAATGTATGCCATTCCCAGTTATCTTCTTCAACGTTTGCTAAAGCAGCACACATTCCGCCCTGTGCTGCACCGGTGTGCGAACGTGTTGGGTACAGTTTCGTGAGCACTGCGGTCCGTGTGCGTTGACCAGCTTCGATGGCTGCACGCATGCCGGCGCCACCAGCGCCAACAATCACGACGTCGTACTTATGTACTTGCATCAGATGAAGTCTTCTTTCTTAGTCTTGTGCGCTTCAGGTGCTTATTGGTTGAAGCAGAAGCTTGGCGAGTTGTCCATCAAGTTGCCGGCTGCGTCAGTCATGCATGGCTCAAAGGTGAAGATCACCAGGGTGCCCAGTACGACGATGGCAACACTGGCCAGATACAGGGCAACTTTGAAACCAACGCGGGTCCGATCTTTGCGGGTGTAGTCATCAATGATGGTGCCCATACCAAAGGTGCCGTGAATCATGGCCAGCCACAGCATGGTCAGATCCCAGATCTGCCACAGCGGTGACGCCCATTTGCCGGCAACGAAACCAAAGTTCAGGCCGTGTACGCCGTCACCAACCATCATGTTGACAAATAGGTGTACGAAGATCAGGACCAATAGGATCGGCCCGGAAATGCGCATAAAGAGCCACTTGAACATCTCGCGGTTTGAAGAAGGGCTCGCAGAATTACGAAGATATCTTGGATCTACATCGCCAGTCCGCGGTGCGGCGATATTTATCTGATGAGTTGCCATGCGCTTAACCTCCCAGCACCAGCATCAAGTGGCGTATGAAGAATCCGCCAAACACGACTACCCATAGGATCAGGACAGTCCACAGCATGTGTGTCTGATACTTGGTGCCTTTTTTCCAAAAGTCGATCAGTACGACACGAATGCCGTTAAATGCGTGATAAACGACCGCGGCGACTAGACCTGCTTCACCTATCGCCATGTACCAGTTTTTATAAGTACCGATAACAGCATCGTAAGCTTCAGGCGAGACACGGACCAATGCGGTATCTAACACGTGGACCAGTAAGAATAAGAAAATCACCACGCCGGTGATTCGATGGGCCACCCAGGACCACATACCTTCTTTTCCGCGATACAGGGTCCCTCTGCCAGATTTTTTCTTGGCAGGAGGGGACTGCTGCGCGGTTGTCGCAGTAGACACTATGAAACCTCCCAAAGTACGCAATGTGGCGCCTAGACCGATTATCAGTCACGCTTTCAACGCCGGTGCGAGTTGCGTGCTTAGTCCTAGGCTAATACTAACCGGTGATGAATTTGTTAATACGACATCTTAGACCTTCGCGCCGGTAACTTCAGGCAGCTGCCAGAGATGTGCAATACAGTGGTTTGAGTGAATCAACAGCAGCTTTCATCTACGCAGGTTACAGGGCTCGATCGTTTTTGGGCCGTTATTCCCGCCGGTGGGGTAGGGACACGGTTGTGGCCATTATCACGTGCGGCTGCCCCAAAGTTTCTGCATGATCTAACCGGTTCGGGGCAGACTCTAATTCGAGCTACCTACGATAGGTTGCACCCCTTAGCTGGGGATAACATCATGGTAGTGACAGGCCAGGCCCACCGTGATGCTGTATGCGCGCAGCTTGCTGGTGTGGCCAAAGAAAACTTCCTATTGGAGCCGGAGCCAAAAGATTCAGCAGCCGCCATTGGCTTGGCTGCCGCAGTACTGTATGAACGCGACCCGGATGCGATCATGGGGTCATTTGCAGCCGATCAAGTTATTGGTCCTGACGAGGTGTTTCGGGAAGCTGTAAGTGAAGCAATTGCAACGGCCCGTACTGACAAAATCGTGACTATTGGTATCAAACCGACTTATCCGTCCACCGGGTTTGGCTATATTCGCCAGGGCGAAAAGCTCAATATTACTGACGCACCTTCGGCGTATAAAGTTGATAAGTTTGTTGAAAAACCAGCGTCGGAAGTCGCCCAACGTTACGTTGCCTCGGGCAAGCACTTCTGGAATGCGGGGATGTTTGTGGCCCCGGTGAAACTTCTATTGGCGCATCTGCAATAGCATGAACCACAGCTATTTGAAGGTGTCACGGCAATAGCCAAGGCCAATACTGCCGGCGATATGGAAACAGTAATGTCCGAGGTTTGGTCGAGCTTGCCTAAGACCTCGATTGATTATGCGGTGGCTGAACCGGCTGCTGAAGCCGGAGATGTGGCGGTTATCCCCAGCGATTTTATTTGGGACGACGTTGGAGATTTCGCTGCAATTGCCCGGCTCAACCCTGCTACTGATGAGTCTGGTGTCACTGTCATTGGTGAGACCCCTCGCGTATATACCGAAGATGCCGACGGTGTGGTAGTGACCGATACTTCTCGGGTAATTGCTTTAATTGGGGTAGAAGACATTGTGGTAGTTGATACTCCAGACGCACTGTTGGTGACGACTACCGAACATGCTCAGTCTGTCAAACAGGCCGTAGAATCGATTAAGGCTCATGGGGACGATGATGTGTTGTGACCGATAAACCACAGAATATAGCGCTGTCATATCAGCAGCCTGTTCGCGACGATCCGGGGCTGCCGCGTATCGCGCCCGTCGTTGAAGAATTGATAGATGACATAGTCACGTTTCGACGTGATCTACACCAGCATCCTGAGCTGTCATTTCGTGAACATCGCACCACCGATCAGATTGTATCCACGCTGCAAAGCTATGGACTCAAACCCAACCGACTAGCAGGCACAGGTGCCTGGGTGGATATTGGCGCTGGCCCGGTGGTGTTGGGTATTCGTGCCGATATTGATGCATTACCGGTACAAGAGGCCACCGGGTTGCCCTATGCCTCTGTGCATGATGGCATCGCTCATGCCTGTGGTCATGACCTTCACGCTTCGGTAGCTCTTGGTACCGCCATTAGTTTACATCGGCTGATGACCGGTCAAACTCCGGTGGCAGTAGACCACTTGGCATTGACAGGCAGAGTGCGGCTCATATTTCAACCGGCTGAAGAAAAACTGCCCGGTGGTTCCGTTGAGGTGATTCGTCAAGGGATCTTGGACGATGTGCCACGAATTATTGCGTTGCACGCTGATCCTTGTTTCGACGTCGGTACGATCGGTACCCGTATCGGTGCCATTACCTCGGCCACCGATACCCTGCGCGTCACCCTTACCGGCCGCGGCGGGCATACCTCTCGTCCCCAGCAGACCCAAGACGTCGTCTTCGCGTTAGCTCAGATTGCCGCTCAAGTACCAGCTATCTTGTCACGGCGGATCGATGTGCGCTCCGGCGTCCAACTTACCTGGGGGCACATTCAAGCTGGCCACGCCCCCAATGCGATCCCGGCGACCGGGCAACTGTCGGGCACCTTCCGTACCCTGGATGCCGCCGCGTGGGAATCAGCCGGCCACCTATTAGATGAAATTATCGGTCAGGTTGCTGCCCCATACGGTGTCAAAGTTGATTTGGAACATGTCCGTGGCGTCCCACCGGTGGTCAATAATGAAGCCGAAACTGATCTGATTGAAGACGCCACTCGCTTTGAACTTGGCTCCCGAACTATCGAACTAGCAGAACAATCCATGGGCGGTGAAGACTTTGCCTGGATGACCCAAAAACTCCCAGGGGCAATGTTGCGGTTAGGTACCCGCACACCGTATGGCCCCACCTATGACTTACATCAGGGCGACTACAACCCGGATGAACGTGCCATCGGCGTAGGGATGCAAATCTTTATCCAGGCTGCACTGCGTACCTTGACCGGAGCTGGCTAATGGATACCCACGCTCAACTCCAGGTTGCCGCAAAACACGCCTTATCACAGGCGTATGCCCCCTACTCGAACTACCCGGTAGCTGCAGCCGCCATGGACAGGACTGGACAAATTCATCTGGGCGTTAATATCGAAAACGCTTCATACGGAGTGACTCTATGCGCCGAATGTTCGCTTATTTCTTCGTGGCGGCTTAACGACGGCGCTGCTCTGACTCACCTGGTGTGCCTTGATGCAGCGGGTCAATACATTACCCCGTGCGGCCGTTGCCGTCAGTTACTCCACGAACATGCCCCCTCGACCCTATCCATTGCCACCCAGCAGGGCCCCGTAACCTTGGCACAACTCTTGCCCAATGCATTCGGCCCAGAAAACGTGCAGGAGTGACTATGTATACTGCTGTGGAACTGATCACCGCTAAACGCAACGGCCATCCGCTTAGTACCGACCAAATCACCTGGTTGGTCAACGGTTATACCTCCGGTGCGGTCTTGGATGAACAATTTGCGGCCCTGGCCATGGCAATTTACTATCAAGGCCTCACGGACACTGAACTATTAGCGCTCACCACCGCAATGTTGAATTCCGGGGCCACCTTAAATTTTTCGGACCTGGGCAAACCTACTGCAGATAAACACTCGACCGGGGGAGTGGGCGATAAGATCACGCTACCGCTAACTCCGTTGGTCGCCTCCTACGGGGTCGCGGTACCGCAACTATCTGGTCGAGGCCTAGGCCATACCGGTGGCACGCTAGACAAACTTGAAGCCATCCCGGGCTTTCAAGTTGATCTGTCCGAAGCTCAGATTCGGTCACAGTTGCTTCAACCAGGTGGGGTCATTTGTGCTGCCACAGCCCAACTGGCACCCGCGGATAAAAAGATTTATAGCCTACGCGATGTCACTGCTACCGTCGACAGCATGCCGCTTATCGCCTCATCGATTATGTCGAAAAAGCTTGCCGAGGGCACCGACACACTGGTCCTTGACGTTAAGACCGGAAGCGGGGCCTTCATGCAGGATGAGGAACAGGCGCGCCAATTAGCCGAAAAAATGGTGTGGTTAGGCAAGAGATCTTCAGTTCACACCACTGCGGTACTCACCCGAATGGATACACCGCTTGGCTATACGGTAGGCAACGGTATTGAAGTTGAAGAAACCTTAGAGGTGCTTGCCGGTGCGGGTCCTGCCGACGTTGTAGAACTGACCGTTACATTGGCCAAACATATGCTGGCCGGTGCAGGTATTGACGCCGACCCAGCAGAGCACCTGAATAATGGTAAAGCCATGGATACCTGGCGGGCCATGATTGCTGCCCAGCATGGTGACCCAGATGCGCCCCTGCCCACCGCCACACACCAACACACGGTGATGGCGCGAGAAACCGGTGTGTTGTCAGTGATGGATGCCCGGGCTATCGGCGAGGCTGCATGGCGGCTAGGTGCCGGACGGCAAGTTCAAGGTCAGACGGTGCAGCCGACTGCCGGTATACGGTTACATGCCAAGCCCGGCGACGCCGTCACTGCTGGCCAACCACTAATGACGCTATATACCGAAACTCCTGAAGCCCTCGAACCTGCCGAGCAACTGCTGGGCGATGCGACTGAAACCGTCAACACCTACCTATCACCACCGCTGGTTATCGACGTCATTAGCTGACATACGATAAAGGAAACCAAACGTGCTGGATTTTATAGAAGAACTGATCCTGGGTGCCGCCGAAGCTTGGTGGATGCCCCTTGCGCTGTTCTTATTCAGTCTTGTTGATGGTTTCTTTCCAATCGTGCCCTCAGAATCGCTGATCGTTGCCTTGGCGACCATCTCCGATAAAAACCAAGGGTTCAACCTTTCAACCGTGTTTTTTATGGGATGGTTCGGTGCCTTTGTCGGTGACCAAATTGCCTATTGGTTGGGCCGCTCCATAGGCGTGACCCGTTTTCGTTGGATGCGCACTCGCTCCGTGGTCCGGGCCATTGGCGGAGTCAAACAAACCCTAAAATATTCTGGAGCTATGGTGGTAATTACCGCCCGGCACATTCCTGGTGGACGTGTAGCCGTGAACTTCATAGCCGGAGCTACTCGCATGCCCGTGATCAAATTTATGGGGCTAGATTTTATCTCGGCGGCTCTATGGGCGGCGTATTCGATTTTTATCGGGTATTTTACCGCCGGCTGGTTAGAACACACGGTACTGCAAATTGCGTTGGCGCTGGTATTTGCCGCGATTCTCGGGTGGATCCTTGACCGTGCAATCAAAAAGTTTATGCGTTCCCGAATGGAACGTACCCCTGACCAAGATGACCCTGAACACCAAACTGGCTTAGACTCGAACCCGTGATGAAACACAAATCCCCTGACGCCGAAGCTCCCGCTGGCGAAGACGAATTGCAACTGGACCCCTTTGGCCTCGATTTGGCAGCCCTGCCCAAGGTCTCACTTCATGATCATCTCGACGGGGGCCTGCGCCCAGCCACCATTGTGGAACTCGCTGCTGAGATCGGCCACGAATTGCCAGCTGACACTGAACAAGAGTTGGCCGTTTGGTTTTCTGAAGCGGCCAATGCCGGCTCCCTGCCGAAATACCTTGAAATGTTTGACCACACCTTGGCGGTTATGCAAACCGCACCGGCGCTAGAACGCATTGCTTATGAATTTGCAATGGATTTGGTCGCCGACGGCGTCGTATATGGTGAAGTACGGTGGGCCCCAGAGCAACATACTCAAGCAGGGCTGAGCCTTGATGAGGCCGTTGAAGCAGTTACCGCCGGACTGGAACGGGCCATGCAAGAGCTCGATGGATCCCTACAAGTACACCAAATACTGTGTGCGATGCGACAAAATTCGGCCGATAACGCCCAAAAGATCGCCGAACTCACATATCGGCACCGTCCGCTGGGTTCCGTGGTGGCTTTCGACATTGCCGGACCAGAACTCGGATTTCCAGCCACCAATTTTGCCGACGTATTTGCTTGGCTGGACCAACGATTCGTGCCCATCACTATTCACGCCGGTGAAGCAGACGGGATCGACTCGATCGCTGGAGCGCTCACCGCTGGCCGGGCATTACGCATCGGACACGGTGTGAACCTCATCGAAGATATTTCTAATGTTGAACTCGACGAAGAACAAGACATCTTGGTCTGGGGTGACGTTGCCAACCGCATGTTGTACAACAATACCGTGCTGGAATTGTGCCCAACTTCTAACCTCCAAACGGCTGCTGTTGAACTTGGTCCTGAAGCCGCCCCGCTAGATAATCATCCTTTTGATTTGCTTTACCGGTCTGGTTTTGCTGTCACTGTGAGCCCCGATAACCGGCTTATTTCCGGTGTTAGCCTCACCGATGAGCTCTACACGCTTGCAGCCGCCTACGACTACACCATGATCGATCTGTTGGAATTTCAACTCAACGCCGTCAAGGGTGCCTTTCAAACCGAGTATGCACGCGATCAGCTGCGTGAGTTTATCGAATTTTCTTGGATGGATACTATCGCTGCGGTGCAAGATGAGGACGATCCCAATGCACCGGTAGTTTTTATGGAATTTGAAGACGACGCCGCTGAGGACTAGCCATGGCACATACCGGTTTATCGCGCCTTGTATGGATCACCAGGCAACTGCGCACATACTGTCCTTGGACTCAAGCCCTAACGCACCATCAACTGACCGAATACCTCATTGAGGAAGCCTATGAGACCGTTGAAGTAATCGAGTCTATCCCGGCTCAGCGGTGGGATGATGAGGCCCAAGATGCTGGTATATATGAGCTATTACGCAACGAACTTGGTGATGTGTTATTCCAAGTGACTTTGCACTCGGCTATTGCCGCGCAAGCCGGGGTGTTTAATATTGACGACGTTGCTGAGGCCATCAGCCAAAAAATGGTTCGACGCAATCCACACGTATTCGATTCACATGGCCAGCTGCTTCCCAAGGAACGTCTTGGTGCCGTATCAGTAGATGAGGTAGAAAAAAATTGGGAACAGATTAAACAGGCCGAAAAGGTCAACGAAGCACCGAACACATCCACGGACCGCTCATCGACGTATGATTTGCCGCCGGGATTACCCGCGTTAGCAGCCGCTGCTAAAATAATCGACCGTGCTTCACGCCAACCCAGCAATCCGCTGGGCAACCCGCCAGAGGCTACCCAAATCAATATCGAAGTCACCAACGACGATATTGGAGCCCAACTATTTGAATTAGTACGTATCGCCCGAAGCAACGGCGTGGATTTAGAAGCCGAGCTGAGGCAACATATAACGCATTTGAAATAACCTCCCGTGCATTCAAGTCCATCTGGGGCTATTGGATTTTTCCAGTTGTCGCTTTCACTCCTGAAATATGGTTGACCCAAAAAAGCTTCTTTGCTTGTGTTGAGATATGGAGACTCAGATCACAGCATGCAAGAACGCGCAGTCGTCGTTGCGATCTACGCGTGCAGATTTGCATATTGACGGGTTTATTGTGCCTCGGATCTCTGCGATATCTCCGGCAGGGCTTTCTATTCAGCGGTCCTATGCCGAATACTAATTAGTCCAGTCCAGAATAAGGCCCAGTCGGTACAAGCTCCTGACAAACAAACTTCATATCGCAGGTTAGGAGGTTTGAGCTAATGGGTGGCTTTCCTTTATCTGCGTGGCTCATTATGACGGTTCCACCAGTGTTAATGATCCTTTCGGTGGTCATTTTTTACCGTAAAGAAGCCAAACGGGAAAAACTCGAAGACGAACTGCTCCGGCGAGATATCGATTCGAGGGATTGATATGGACAACATAGGCATTCTAATCATCCTGATTTTGTATGCACTGCTGATGTTGGGCATTGGTATCTGGTCGGCCAGAGCGAGCCTTAAAGGTTCCTCGGACTACTTTCTTGGTGGAAATCAAATAGGCCCTTGGGTCATTTCCATGAGTGAGAAGGCCTCTGAAAGCAGTGGGTTTATGACAGCTGGCCTCCCCGGGGAAGCGTATTCAACCGGTATGAGCGCGGCCTGGAATGCGGTATCAAGCGTATTTTCAATTTTCAACTGGGTATTCTTTGCTAAACCGCTACGTCGATTGTCAAAAATATTAAAATCTATAACAGTACCGGACTATCTCTCCGCGCGTTACCAAGACCATTCCAATATTATGCGTGGCGTGTCTATCTTTATGATGACACTCTTTCAAACAGTCTATATTTGCGCCCAGTTCGTGGCCTTCGGTGTGTTGTTTGAAGCTATTTTAGATCTGGACTTTACTATCGGGGTGATCGTTGGCGGTGTCATTACCATCATCTACACAGTAATGGGTGGATTTTTTGCCGTTACAATAACAGACTTCATCCAGGGCGTTCTGATGGCGACGGCGTTTATTGTCTTACCGATAATCGGTATTACAAAAGTTGGCGGATTTAATGAAATGGGGTCCAGGCTCGGCGACTCCATGGGTCCAGACTTCCTTAAACCATTCTTTGACAACCCAACGTTAACTCTTGCTGGAGTCATAGCCATAATCAGTTATTTATTTATCGGAATTGGCTTCAACGGTGCACCGCATGTCTTAGTCCGCTACATGGCTTTGCGCACTACCCGTGACGTGAAGAAAATTGCACTCATTGGCATTGTCTGGATGATGGTTTCGTACTATGGGGCTGTGTTTATAGGGTTAGCAGGTCTCACGTTATTTCCGGATCTTGGAAACCCAGAAGAGATATTCCCAGTCATGGCCATAGAACTACTGCCGTGGTGGCTTGGCGGTATTATCATCGCGGGAGCATTATCGGCACTGATGTCATCAATTGACTCAATGTTGCTTATAGCCTCTTCCTCGATAGCCGAAGATTTGTGGAACAAGATTTTTCATAAAGGAGAGCTCAGCGAGAAAAAGACGATTTTAGTATCGCAAATTTCAACTATCATAATCGGTGTACTTGCAATCGTTATTGCCATCAATCCCTTTGACTCGGTTTTCTGGTTAGCGGTATTTGCTTGGGCCGGATTAGCAACTTGCTTTGGTCCACCCGTAGTCCTTTCGTTGTACTGGAAGGGAGTCACAAAGTGGGGTGCGATTTCAGGGATGATTGTTGGGCCGATTGTTACGATCCTCTGGTATATGTGGCCGCCCCTTGATATCTATGAGGGCGGTCCGGCTTTCTTAGCAGCACTGGCCGCAATCGTGATTGTCAGCCTATTAACTAAAGCCCCAAAAGATGACCAGTTTGAAGCAATGTGGTCGTCATATAACGAAAAGAATGCGGTTGGCACGCCTTCGTTCATGCCCGATGAATATGAACATCTCAAGAACATGCAAAACACTGATCTACGTCTTCGAGCGGATAAGCACATAGTTCGGGACTTCATTGCAAAACAAGCCACTGTTGCAAGTCCATTTAGGCAGTTACGAAAGAGCACCGCACTTGGATGAAGTACCTGGTAAAACCCGAATTAACCTAATCGAAACACCGTATAACCTGATCGATAAAGACATTGTCTGTTATCCAAATCTGGTGCTCTATTTTAAATGCCGAGTGTTCCGGCTTTTTATGAAACCAAGAATTGTCTACTCGGCGATTACCGTAGATTTAGTAAAAGGTAATGCAGCCCGTGCAAACATGTTTCCCAATTATGTGCCAATTGAGATAAGCGAGAGCGCTCTAATCCCACAGCTAATCGATAATACTGCAGCCGTGGACGCCGCAGCAGCAGTAACCCTGAAATGGTTGAGGCACCGGTACAAAGTTTATAAAGCACCTGACATCGCGATCATGAAGCAGAAGGAAGTTTACAAGGCCTTCTTCTATATTCAGGACGAGAGAAACCAGGACGTGCTGGTTGATTCAATCGAAGGCATAGACATCGATGAAACCGACTAAGCACTTGCTGAACACCAAGCTCGCGTTAGCGCAGAAAGTGAGAGTAAGGCTGGCTGCCTAGTGGGTGGTTGCCATCACGAGACGATTTGTCCTGTCTCGCCGCCACACTAGATACACTGGAGCTTGACTGTATGTCAGAGGCACCCAAAGGGTGACCACCCACTTTCCAAGGAGATTTGCACTTATGGCCTTTATTGATGCCATTCATGCTCGTGAAATTCTGGACTCGCGTGGCAACCCCACCGTCGAAGTCGAAGTGCTGTTGACGGATGGGTCACTGGGGCGCGCCGCTGTTCCATCTGGCGCCTCCACGGGTGAATTTGAAGCTGTAGAGCGTCGTGACGGCGACACGAAACGATATCTGGGCAAAGGCGTGCTGGGGGCCATCGAATCGGTGAACACCATCGTGGCCGACGCGCTGTATGGCACTGATGCCACCTCACAGCGCGAGGTCGATCAGATCCTACTGGAT
Source organism: Candidatus Yaniella excrementigallinarum (assembly GCA_019113675.1). Lineage (GTDB taxonomy): Bacteria > Actinomycetota > Actinomycetes > Actinomycetales > Micrococcaceae > Yaniella > Yaniella excrementigallinarum. The sequence continues at coordinate 13,444 of DXHA01000045.1, read as the reverse complement.
TTAGACGGCACAGAAAATAAAGCGAATCTAGGGGCCAATGCTGTATTGGGTGTTTCCATGGCCGTAGCCAATGCTGCTGCAGCCTCTACGGACCAGCCGCTTTTCAAATACTTGGGCGGTGCCAACGCTCATGTGCTACCAGTACCAATGATGAATATTCTCAACGGCGGTGCGCATGCTGATACCAATGTGGATATTCAAGAATTCATGGTTCTTCCTATTGGTGCTGCATCGTTTGCCGAGGCACTGCGGTGGGGGACTGAGGTCTATCACAGCCTCAAATCCGTTTTGCAGGCCAAAGGTTTGGGCACCGGTCTGGGTGATGAAGGAGGTTTCGCACCCGAACTTGACTCTAACCGACAGGCACTGGAGGTTATCGTTGAGGCCATCAAAAAAGCTGGCTATAGCCTTGGTGATGATATCGCATTGGGTCTGGATGTGGCTTCGTCAGAGTTTTATACAGAAGGTGCATATACCTTCGAAGGCAGCCAACGTGACGCCGCAGCTATGGTCGATTATTACGTCCAACTGGTGGATGATTTCCCCATCGTCTCCATCGAGGATCCTCTAGATGAACAAGACTGGGAAGGTTGGACACAGCTGACCGCCAAACTTGGTGACAAAGTCCAACTGGTCGGTGATGACCTCTATGTCACCAATGTGACTCGTTTGCAACGCGGCATTGATGAGGCTGCCGGTAATTCGGTGCTGGTCAAAGTCAACCAAATCGGTACTATCACCGAGACTTTCGAGACTATCCGGCTAGCTCAAACCCATACCTTTGCCTGTGTCATCTCGCATCGTTCAGGTGAAACGGAAGATACCTTTATCGCCGACCTTGCTGTGGCAACCAATGCCGGACAGATCAAAACTGGTGCACCGGCGCGTTCAGACCGCGTCGCGAAATACAATCAGCTGTTGCGCATTGAAGAAGAGCTTGATGATTCGGCGCGTTATGCCGGCTCTGGAGCCTTCCCACGACTAGCACACTAACTATTTTTGCCCATCGGCACCACGGCACAATATTGTAGCCGTGGTGCCGATACGTTCTTAACGTGAGTTTCCTGAGTGATTGCTAACAATGAGGAGTCAAAGCAGTGTTGAAACCACCAGAAGGAACTGGATGACGCGTACACTAGATGGACCGCATCTAGCTGCTGGGAGGTGACAAGCCGGTGCCGAAAAAACCACGGATGCCAAAAAACGTGGCGCCCTCTCATCCTTCAGATGGTTTCGAAACCCACGATGACGCCATCATTACCGATGAACTGACTCCAGTCACCCGGATTCCCTCGAGTGAAGCAGCCGCTGAAAAGCAAGAAAAAAACCGGCAGGCCAAAGCGTCAACACCAACTCAAGAGGAACCACCGGCTCCACGTTCCAAAATGCGTGAACGCCTGCTGGCCAGTGCTAAGCGAACGAAGAAAAAGAAGACGAAAAATTCGCAACGTATCGGACACGATATTTGGCAGCGCGATGATCGCGCAGTCACATTCGAAGACAACCCGGAACCTGCTCGCACATTTTCTGGGCGCGCGGTAGCCCTCTTAGCGGTATTATTCATTGCTGCACTGATCATGGCCCAGCCGTTGCAGCTGCTACTAGATCAACAATCCGAATTTGCCCAGAAACATCAGCAACTCGAGCGCGAAACCCAACGTCAACAAGAATTAGAAACCCAATTGGAGCGCTGGGACGATCCCGCTTATGTGCAACAACAGGCGCGTGAACGGTTTAATATGGTCATGCCCGGAGAGCGCAAGTATCTAGTCGTTGACGACGAAGAAGATACTTTAGAAGAGTCAAAATCAAGTACCGACCCACTTAATGAAGAAGCTGAAATGGGCTGGGCTGACCGGCTATGGGGCTCGGTATTGTCATCGGGTCAGGGGTAAAGGAAGCACGTGACGAATCAAAAACAACCAACGGCACAAGATCTTGACACATTGTCACGGCAACTGGGCCGTCCAGTTCGTGATGTGGTCGAAATTGGGGCCCGTTGCGTCTGCGGCAATCCACTCGTTGCTACTACCGCGCCACGCTTAAGTAATGGCATCCCTTTCCCGACGACATTCTATCTATCCCACCCGCACGCTACGGCGGCTGCTTCCAGGCTCGAAAATGCTGGTGTCATGGAAGACATGACCCGCCGGCTTACCGACGACGACAGGTTGGCTGCGTCATACCGGCAGGCCCACGAACAGTATTTGGCTGCGCGTGCCCGTATCGGCGAAGCCGCAGGGGTGGGACCTGTCCCAGAAATTACTGGGATTACTGCCGGGGGCATGCCTGACCGCGTAAAATGTATCCATGTACTTGTTGGGCATTCCTTGGCCGAAGGCCCAGGCATCAATCCGCTGGGCGATGAAGCATTAGACATGATGCGACAAGAATTTGATCCCGTCGTCTGCCGCTGTGCAGGCGCATGGGACACTACCGGACAACCACCCCAACAAGACTTATCGCGGCACACCAAACGGTTGCGCCGTGCAGGCAAAACAAACCCGATCCAACATGCTGAAGCAGGGGCCGGACCAGTGGCCGCCATTGATGCTGGAACCAACTCGGTGCGAATACTGATTGCACAAGACACCGAATCTGGGGTCAAGGAATTGCATCGGGATATGCGCATCGTTCGTCTGGGTCAGGGCGTGGACGAAACCGGTGAGTTCGCGCCCGAAGCACTACAGCGTACCTTTAGCGCTATCGACGACTATGCTCGGGAAATTACCCGACACGGGGCTCACCCCACCAGATTTATTGCTACCTCGGCCTCCCGTGATGTTTCCAACCGCGATGAATTTGTTGCCGGCATACGACAGCGTTTACATGTCACCCCGGAGGTCGTCAGTGGTCAGACCGAAGCGCAACTGACTTTCGCCGGAGCAGCCTCGGCGCTTGACACATCGTCCTGGGAGCGACCAATCCGTGTCGCCGTGGTTGATTTAGGTGGTGGGTCGACCGAAATCGTACTGGGCACCATTGACCCGGCAGACGGTACTGCTAATATCACCGCACAAACATCTATGAATGTTGGGTGCGTCCGTTTTCACGAACGCTACCATTTTGCTGACCCGCCCACCCGACAGCAGGTTATCGAAGCCCAAAATGACCTGTCGCAACGTCTCGACGAACTTGACCCACAAGAATTCAATTTCACCAACCTGGATGCCGTGGTCGGGGTGGCCGGAACGATCACCACTATTACTGCTGCAGCGCTAAACCTCGAGTCTTACGATTCGGAAGCCATTCATGCCACTGAGTTGAACATCGACCAGATCATCGAAACGGCCCACACCATTGTTGGACAAACAACGGCTGAACGCAGCCAATACGGGTTTATGCATGAAGGCCGCATCGATGTGATTGGTGCCGGTGCTGTCATTTGGGCCCACCTGCTCGACTATATTCGTGCTGCCACAAACCACACCGTTACCACGGCGATTACCAGTGAGAAAGACATCTTAGACGGCATCGCACTGTCATTACTGAGGCCCTAATGTACAAGAAGACATTAGCCGGACTAACCGGCATTGCACTGACCGCAGTTCTTGCTACCCCGGCTGCCGCTGATTCTTGGCGTGACGACCAATACTGGTTAGAAGACTACGGTTTCACTAGCGCCTGGGATACCTCTCAGGGGGAGGATGTGACCGTAGGCATCATTGATACCGGCGTTGATGATTCGCATCCTGACCTCACTGGACAACTGGCTGGGGGCTACGATGCATCTGGGACTGGCGACTCGGATGGCACAACCTCGATGGGGCCAGATCCGGATCACGGGACTATGGTCGCTTCTTTACTTGCCGGTCACGGCCACGGCGACCCGCCAGACGATGAAGAAGATGAGGACGCCGATGATGACTCTGACGATTCGGACGATGAAGCACAAGACGATGTCGCGCCCATCGACCAGTACGGTACTGATGGGATTTTAGGGGCCGCTCCAAAGGTTGAGCTCCTCTCGGTCTCCGTGCTGCTGGATGATACGGCAGAAGGTGTGCCCTCGGTTGACGAACAAATCGCCAACGGGGTGAACTGGCTGGTGGATCAGGATGTTGATGTCATTAATATTTCACTAGCATCCTCAGAACAAGACTGGCCAGAAACCTGGGATGAGGCATTTCTACACGCTGAAGAACAGGACGTCGTAGTTGTCGTGGCCGCCGGTAACCGCGCTTCCGGATCCGACGTGGTGGGTGCTCCAGCAACTATCCCGGGAGTACTCACAGTTGCTGGGCTTGATGAAGACGGCACTGCCTCCTGGGATGCCTCAACGCAAGGTATCACTATCGGGGTTGCCGCGCCTGCTGATCCGCTGATCGGCGCAGTCCCTGGAGGTGATTACACCCAATGGTCGGGAACATCTGGAGCGGCACCCTTGGTCTCTGGCCTAGCGGCACTTATCCGAGCCGAACATCCTAAAATCTCGGCAGAGCAGGTAATTCAGCGAATTCTAGCGACCGCCGAAGACAGCGGCCACGCCGGTCAAGGCAACCTTTATGGCCGGGGCATTATCGACGCAGATGCAGCGTTGACTGCAGACGTCGACGAAGTCAGCGAAAATCCCATGGGTTCGATAGCTGACTGGATCTCCATGCACCGACGTGGCGAAGTCGACGACACCGAAACCCAGGAGCAGAAGCACCAGGCCGCTGGTCCGGTGGATTACCCTTCGGAACTACCAGTGGCGGCAAAGCTAGCAAAACAGTCTACTGTGTTGCAGGCTGGAGTAGTGATTGGGTTCGGAATTGCTGTGGTTCTGGCCTTTGGCACAAGCATATTTTTCTGGCGAAAACGAACCCGTACCCGGCACGGCTCGTGACTTTGGTAAAAACTTCACAAACTCCTGTCAAGCGAACTAAGGTGGAATACATGGCTATTACTCCTCATTTATCCCCCAAACCCCGTGTTCTAGTTATAGGCGGTGGTTACGCTGGCTATAACGTTGCCAAGCGTCTCCAGAAGAAGATCCGTGATCGCGGTGGCATCGTAACTGTTGTCGACCCGAATTCGTATCTGACCTACCAGCCGTTCTTACCCGAAGTTGTTGGTGGCTCTATTGAACCCCGCCACGCACTCGTTGATTTACGCAGTCATCTGCGTCATAGCGAAATCGTACAGGGCAAAGTCGTAGAGATTAACCACGAAGCTAAACAAGCCATTATTGAAAGCCCAGAAGGCAATAACTTTGAGCTGCCATATGAAGACGTTGTGGTTACCGCTGGTGCCGATACCCGCGTGTTCCCAATTGAAGGCCTTGGCGAAAATGGTATCGGCCTCAAGCGCATCGAAGAAGCAGTAACACTACGCAGTCAAATTTTAGAGCGTATCGAATCTGCTGCGCTGATGACCGATGCCGAACAGCGTCGTCGTGCCCTAACCTTCGTTGTGGTTGGCGGCGGCTTCGCAGGGGCCGAGCTCATTGGCGAAATCGAAGACCTTGTTCGCACGGCGATCTCTAAGAACCCGCGGTTGGCACAATCTGATGCCCGCGTGGTACTTATCGAGGCCATGGGCCGCATCATGCCGGAAGTTACCGAAGAACAAGCCATTGATGTGGTCGAAGAATTCCGCGCTCGCGGTATTGAAGTGCTGCTCAACACGTCGCTGTCGTCGGCTGTTGATAGCCACTTGAAACTGCTCAACATGTCTGACCAGTCTGATGCCGGATCGTTCTACGCTGACACACTGGTGTGGACTGCAGGTGTCGCTGCCAACAAATTGGCGCACTCCACCGACTTCCCGGTCGAAGAGCGTGGCCGCATTGAAGTTACCCCGACTTTACAAGTCTCAGACGGCGAAGGTGGCGTAGCTGAAGGCGCATGGGCCTGTGGCGACGTGGCCGCCGTGCCTGATCTGACCGGTGATGGTCCAGGCGGATTTTGTGTGCCCAATGCGCAGCATGCTGGACGCCAGGCAGTGCGGTTGGCCGACAACCTCATGGCCGTTCGCTTTGGTGAAGGCGCCGTAGAAGAGTACTACCACAAGTCCATGGGCGCTGTAGCCGGTATGGGAGTCGGTAAAGGTATTGGTAACCCACTTGGTGTTGAGATCTCTGGCGTCACCGCATGGTTGGCTCACCGGGCATACCACAACTATGCAATGCCATCGATCGAACGCAGCTCCCGTGTCCTGGGTAACTGGATCAATGAGCTCCTCTGGGGTAAAGATACCACCCAGCTGAAAGAGCTGGAAACTCCGTTCAATGCATTCCGTGATGCGGCTGGCTTGGAAGCCATCCCAGGTCGCTTTGACACGAAAGATTCTACCGACGCTTAAATGATGTTGTAGGCACCACGACCTGCCGGGAATCGGCGGGTCGCGGTGCGAACTCGGACTAGTAGGTTGCAATTTGTGCTCATTAGCAAAAAATGCGCTAAACTCTAAATGTTCGAGTTAGCCTCCGTGGCCCAATAGGTAGAGGCAAGCGACTTAAAATCGCTGTGTTATGGGTTCGAGTCCCATCGGAGGCACGAACGAATGAAAACCCCTCAATCTGCAAATATGCGGAAAGAGGGGTTTTTCTTGTCTGGGAATCCTAGAATGTCTGTTTGGCTTTGGTAAGATCGAATTTTAGGGTCTATGACAGCAAATAACTATACGACTACCAGTAGTTAGAACTGTTTAATGGCGTAACTCGCACGACACCAGATAGAAAGAAGATTTTTGCTGACTTCTACCATCTACCCAAGAATTGATGACCTTGGTCCTGCAGGGCATGTACATAACACAGTTTTACCCTCGTGGTTCCAACAGGCCAGGGGTGCATTGCTGGCGGAGTTTTTCAAGCCAAACGCACTGCCACTAATGGTGAAGGAATATACGGTCACTTTCCACCGTGAAATTGTGATGTCACCGCCAATAACGATTCAAATTCAAGTGCAAAATGTTGGTAATAGTTCATTTACCCTGCATGAACAAGCATTTCAAGATGGTCGTCTAAGTGCTGAATCGACCGTGGTTTATATTAATGTAGGCCCAGATCATCGTCCCGCACCTATCCCGCCGGCCCAGCGTGAGTTCCTAGCCACGCATCAAGTATCGATGGCTGAATAACAAAGCCACCATTCATGCTTGTCAGCAAACGACCAGTTGGTCAGATGTTGTATTCAGTTTCAGATCGTAGAATCATTTTCGAAGAATAACCCACAATTACAAGGAAGAACCATATGAAAGAATCTGCAGTTACCGTAATCGGCGGCGGCACAATGGGCCGCGAAATCGCATTCGTTGCAGCAATGAGCGGGTTTTCTACTTATCTGGTTGACGTAGAAAGCCGGTTTTTAGATAACGCCCGTGAGCAGCTCGTCAAATCTACTGATCGGATGGTTGAACGCCAACGGGTCAGTCAGGAAGCTGTAGACGCCGGTTTTGAGAACCTGGAGTTCACCACTGATCGGGACACGGCAGTAAAAAATTCTTCATTTGTTGTTGAAGCAATCATTGAAGATTTAGAAATCAAACAGCAACTGTTCGCCGAGCTGGACAATATTGCCGATCCTCAAACGATCCTGGCCTCAAACTCCTCTTCGATAGTTTCATCAGAGCTTGCCACAGGTCTAAAACATCCAGAACGTGTATGCAATATGCACTTCTTTAATCCTGTGCTGCAAATGACATTGGTGGAAGTCGTTGGCGGTGAACACACTTCTCGCCAAACTATCGACCGTTCTTTAGAACTAGCTAAAGCCTTGGGCAAGACACCAGTAGTAGTTGAAAAAGAAATTTTTGGCTTCATTGTGAACCGCATTTTGATGGCCATCTTTGGTGAGGCGTTGCACCTCTACGAAGGCGACTATGCTTCAATCGAAGATATTGATGTGGCAATCAAGGAAGGCTTAGGCCACCCGATGGGCCCATTTACCCTCATGGATTTAGTCGGCGTGGACGTTAACCTAGGTATCCAACAGCTGGCGGCTCAGGAACCTAATGATCATCTGGTCAAAGAAGTTAGCCCGACGTTGTCGAAACTAGTTGAAGATGGCCACTTAGGTCGCAAGAGTGGCAAAGGGTTTTACGACTACAGTAACTAAAGCTATCTAGTTGCATGTAAGCCCCGCTTCGAAAAACCGAAGCGGGGCTTACTTTATGCTTCTTGAGCGGTAGAACAAGACTAATCCAGTTTCGAAAGAGCAAAGTCAGTCTGCTCAGCTGAAAATTTCGGTCCCTCCGGTTCATGCTGCATGTGTTTCTGAAGCTCAGCTTGCTGCAGATCGGGATATTCTTGCATGACTAACTCGGCATAGTAATACGCCTCGTCCTCCCAGTTGGCGTTGAGATGTTCTAGGGCGAAGTCTGCTGCGGACTCGTCAAATTCATGGCCATATTCGGAAGCCGTCAGAAGAAGTCGCAGTGAGTGTTCTGAATGAACATAAGTCTCCAACTCGTCACGGGCGACAGCCAAAGCCTCCTGAGACGAAGAGTCGGCGTCTGGGAAGTCACGTTCCACTTCGTTGAGGCTTTCCGCCGTAGCGGATTTTGCTGGTCGCTCAGTTTGGGAAGAATCATGGTTCGACGACTCATCGGGTTCTGCTGATGTCTGCAGGACACCATAGATCGCGGCACCGATTGCCAATAAAAGAATAATGATCGGTGCGATATATTGTCGGTAGTTTTTAGGCTGTCTGAGGTTATCGGACGGCTGGTTCACACTGATTCTCCAGATTGATACTTATTAGCTGGGGTTAGTGATGCATATCTGAGACTACATCTAACCCGGAGGCTGTCAGGTGCTGTTTGGCAACACGTATAACGATTCCAATATGCCGCCATGCATCCTTGGGATGATTGTTCGATACGTGGCATCTAGGCTGGTCACGCCACCAGCTTACGAGATTGATTGGCCCACCAAGAAGCTGGTCATAATATGAATTATTGGTGAAATTAGCCCTTGCGAGTATGCAACGTGACGGTGCTGCGACTAGGCTAGACAGTAAGTGTGATATCCCCGCTGAAAGTTTATTGGCGGGATAGTCGAGAAAGGATGGGCATGCCCAACCCTGTATTCCGTTCTAAAGCTTTTCAGCGACCTATAGAGCAAGCTAAGCAAGAACAACATGCGAGCTATCAGCACGCACAAGGTCAACCCCAACAACCATACGGTGCTGCAGGACAATCGACGGCTGGATATCAGTCTGGTGGTTCAGACACTATGAGCCCAGATCAACTGGCACATATGTACCAACAGCCATCTGCTAGTGCAGCTGATACCGGCCGGATGACCTATAGCTCCGTTATTAACCGCACCAGCTTGGTCTTCCTGATGATCATTGCCGGGGCAGTTTTTGGTTGGACCTTCGCCAACCCTGTCGATAACGGTGGCATCTATTTCATTGCAGTCGCCGTTGGTTTCATTTTTGGTTTAGTCAACGCGTTCAAGCGCGAACCGTCACCAGCGATGATTTCGATCTACGCTGTTGCACAGGGCGTCTTCCTTGGAGGCATTTCAGCTTTATTTGAATTGCGCTGGCCTGGCATCGTATTCCAAGCGGTCATCGCAACGTTGTCGGTATTTGCAGTCGTACTAGCCCTGTATCGTTCTGGCAAAGTTCGTGCCACTCCAAAGGCGACTCGCATCTTTATGATCGCGATGGTCTCCTACTTGGTATTTAGCCTTCTTAATTTTGTGCTGATGATTACCGGCGTCATCGACGGAATGTTTGGTATGCGTTCGGGGTGGCTAGGCATTGTGATCGGCCTACTGGCTGTCGTGATGGCCTCCTATTCATTGGTCATTGATTTTACTTCCATTGAGGAAGGCGTCCGTGCTGGTGCACCGGAGCGGTACTCGTGGACAGCAGCCTTTGGGCTCGCAGCAACGATGATTTGGTTGTATATCGAAATCCTGCGTATCCTAGCGATTTTTAATCAGGACTAGCTCACAAACCAATTCACTAGCCGTTTCAATATCTCTACGTGGCCGGTTCCCCCTATGGGAGCCGGCCACGTTGTATTCTGATACAGAAGACCCACCGTCTGCCACTCATGGACTACGCTAAACAGTAACTGGACGCTAGGAGACTGTTTGACCACCCCACCAAAGCCGTCGGCGGCAAGCCAACCGGCCGAACCGATGCAGACCAAAGTCTCTATGTCTGCGCGTGTTCAAGAAAAGCTTGCTACAGACCTGCCATACGGTGTGGTCGTAGCCGCTGCCTGGTCATGGCGAATACTACTGATCATCGTGGTATCAGCGATAGCAGTATGGTTGCTATCGCACTTGTCTTTGCTGATTATCCCGCTTCTCATTGCCGCCTTATTGGCTACGTTGTTGCAACCAGTTCACCGGTTGCTGCTGAAATTTAAGTTTCCACCAGTTGTTTCGTCGCTGTTGTTGACCGCAACGCTGATATTTGTGGTCAGTACGCTCTTGACCATTGCAGGTCAGCAGCTGGCCGTGGGTTTCGCGAGCATGCAAGCCTCCGTCGCAGCCGGGGTGCGGGATTTCATTGCGCTCATCGAATCGTGGGGCGTGTCATTTGAAAATCTGAACTATCAGGGGCTTTTAGCAGATCTGGGACAAACGGTGCAGGAAAATTCCGGTGCAATTGTGACGGGAGCTTTGGGATTTGGCTCAACGGCAACCAATATACTTGCCGGATTGGTCATGGCCCTGTTTGCTTTGATCTTCTTTCTAAAAGATGGCACCAAGATTTGGAGTTTCTTATTGAACTTTGTGCCTTCAAAGCATCGTCGTGCCGTTGACGGTGCAGGTTATGCAGGGTGGGGCGCATTGGGATCCTATGTGCGGGTGCAGATTTTTGTGGCATTTGTCGATGCTGTAGGTATTGGAATTGGTGCTTGGCTGTTGGGCGTCCCACTGGCCATGCCCCTGGGTGTCCTAGTCTTCTTAGGCTCATTTATCCCAATCGTCGGTGCGGTACTTACCGGAGCTGTTGCAGTGCTACTAGCTCTGGTGGCAAATGATTGGGTCAACGCTCTACTGATGTTGGCCGTGGTCTTAGGTGTACAGCAGCTGGAATCCAACGTGCTACAGCCGCTGGTGATGGGTAAAGCGGTCAATCTTCACCCACTAGCAGTATTCCTTGCGGTTGCCGCTGGTACGGCCACTATGGGGTTGATTGGTGCTGTATTTGCCGTACCGATCATGGCGTTTATCAATGAATTTATAAAGTATCTTTCGCGAAAGCCCTGGCTGCACGATCCCGACTCTGAGCCTGATGAATTGCTAACCCCAATAACGACACAGTCGGTATAACGTATCTAGAAAACCCAGGTGAACGGTAGCGTAAAGATCGTAAATAGATGTGTGCAGGAGAAATTGTTGCAAACCACTGGAACCCAATTCCCAAACGTGCGATACGAAGATATCGAAACAGCTCGTGAAACACTTAAGGGTGTTACCCGTTTAACCTCCATGGACCACTCGCGTGCTCTGGGACGGATTGTGGGTTCAACAGTGCACCTAAAGTGTGAAAACTTGCAACGGGCCGGATCGTTTAAGGCTCGTGGCGCATATGTGCGCATGGAGGCGTTAACGCCGGAAGAAAAAAGCAAAGGTGTAGTGGCCGCTTCCGCAGGTAACCACGCACAGGGGGTGGCCCTGGCAGCATCACAACTCAATATTAAAGCCCGTATCTATATGCCCCTGGGTGCAGCTCTACCTAAAGTTCAGGCGACCCGTGATCATGGAGCTACCGTGGTACTGGCCGGTAATACTGTCGATGAGGCACTCGACTTAGCTGCACGCTACGCTGAAGAAACCGGCGCAACCTTTATCCACCCGTTCGATAACCCTAAGATCGTTGCCGGACAAGGAACCGTGGGCCTGGAAATAGTTGAGCAACAACCAGATGTCGATACGGTGCTCATGAGTATCGGTGGGGGAGGACTGCTGGCCGGCACCGCACTTGCCATCAAAGAGCAGGCTCGCCGACAAGGACGGCACATCAATGTAATAGGGGTGCAGGCAGAAAACGCTGCTGCTTATCCGCCGTCATTGGTGGCGGGAAAACCCGTGGCTTTGGACAACGTAGCCACTATTGCTGACGGAATCGCAGTAGGTCGTCCAGGGGATGTGCCATTCGAGGTTATTAATGAACTCTGCGATGAAGTTGTGACCGTCACAGATGATGAAATTGCCGCCGCTATCGTGTTCTTACTGGAACGTTCAAAGATGGTAGTGGAACCTGCCGGTGCTGCGCCGGTTGCTGCGTTGATGACCGGAAAATTGCAAGAACTCGGTGTTGAATCTGAGTCCATTGTAGCCGTATTGTCGGGCGGCAATATCGATCCAATGCTCATGCTGAAAGTTATCCAGGTCGGGCTAGCTTCTGCAGGGCGGTTTTTGACTGTTAAGATTGCCTTGCGGGATAGGCCGGGTGAACTGCAAAATATTTCACGCATTATTGCCGAGAACGACGCAAATGTAACCCGGGTTGATCACTCACGTGTGGGTGCTGGTTTGACCATGGGCGGTGCCCATATCACTATTGACATGGAAATTCGTGGCAAGGAGCATTCAGAGCAGGTATTAGAAGCCCTGCGGGAAGCTGGTTATGAACCGATGGTGCAGGTTTAAGCCGGCATTTTTTGATAAATCTGTGCTAGTTTAGATTTTTCCATAAGGCTTGACATCGATGAAGTATCTTTGACCAGCTGGGCAACAACGGGATGGCCTGAAGGGTAGCGATGCACCTGTGCGCTGAACTGCTGTGTAGACCATTCTGGCTGTTGTGAGCCCAATAAGAATTGAGTGGCGTTGATAGCTTCGATGACTTCTAGCAGCACGCGATCTTCCTTAGTTACTTCACGCTGATCACGTAATGCCAGCCCCAGGTCGTCACGGACGGCTTCCAAAGCGTCAGTGGCTACCAGTTGGTACTGTTTAGGGTCTCCGGCCAGGATGCCTTGACGAGCAAATTCTGCGGCAATGCCTTTGGCAGGGTCGAGTTTTTTATTGCCCAGGGCAGCAGAGACCGGTTTGTCATGGAACTTTGGCAATTTTTTGAACGCTTCGTTAAGACCAACTGCGTCAGGCAACCGGGACTGCTCGACTTTAATCAGCGGGTTCTCATAGTCCCACGCTTTTGTCGCATCCGCCGGTGCGAAGCGCACAGTATGTGTGCGTTCGAACTCGACTAGAGTCAGCGCGGTTCGGGCCTTGAGGAATAATGATTCCACCTCGGTGAGTGGATCAGCGTACGGGATGGTCAGCAGCATAAATTTTTCAATGTTCAACACAACACCAGACTAACACCAAAAATGGGTTGTAAAACGCTAAAGGTGGCCTTTCTTTATGTCGAAAGACCACCTTTTGGTGACAAGCGCAAAATGCGCAATCTCACTGATCGTTATTTTTAGTCCTTATACGGTGTGACAGACACCAGCTCGACCTGGATGTCTTTACCGTTTGGGGCCTGGTAAGTCACTGTATCGCCGGCTTTGCGGCCTTCAATTGCCGCGCCAAGTGGAGAAG
>DXHA01000044.1 GCA_019113675.1 Candidatus Yaniella excrementigallinarum | reverse complement strand
CCGTTTCCCCAAGAGTTCCGCGATGATGTTGTCCGAGTCGCGCTGAACCGTGATGCTGGTGTCACGCTGACCCAAATTGCCAAGGACTTTGGCATTCATGTTGGCACCCTAGATAAATGGTTGCGCCAAGCTCGCACCGATGCTGGCGAGCAATCAAGCGTGACGCCATCGGAGCATGAGGAGCTTAAGGCATTGCGGAAACGCACTCGGTTGCTGGAGCAGGAAAACGAGGTCTTACGCCGTGCCGCGGCCTATTTATCGCAGGCGAATCTGCCGGGAAAAGGCTCTACCCGCTCGTAAGACAGCTGGCCACCGAAGGGATCCCTGTGGTGGTGTCGTGTCGGGTGTTGAAGCTTGCTCGTCAACCGTATTACCGCTGGTTGCACCAGCCCGTACCAGACGCTGATCTGGTGGCGGGGTATCGTGCCAACGCGTTATTTGACGCTCACCGGGACGACCCAGAGTTTGGGCACCGACTGCTGGCCGATGAAGCCAACGCCTCCGGCCAGCCCATGGCGGATCGGACGGCGTGGCGGATCTGCCACGACAACGACTGGTTCAGCGTGTTCGGTCAGCGCAAAGCACGCGGCAGCAGTATCCGCCCTGGGCCTGCGGTTCACGATGATCTGGTGCAACGCGACTTCACCGCAGAGCGTCCCAACCAGTTGTGGTTAACAGACATCACGGAGCATCACACCGGCCAAGGAAAACTGTATTTGTGTGCGGTCAAAGACGTGTTCGCTGGCAAAATCGTGGGGTATTCCATCGATGCCCGCATGACCTCACGGTTAGCCGTCAACGCACTGAATAATGCTGTTGTACTGCGTGGCAACGTGGCCGGATGCGTAGTGCATTCCGATTAAGCCGAAGTTTACGTTAACCCGAGGAATACCCTTGAGGATTGTGTTCGTGCCATTCTCTAGGATTTTCTCGGGTTAAGATTATGAGAATTTTCAGCAATCCCAGGTCTCACAAGTCATTGCTGTGTGCAGCAACCAGCGGCCCTCATTGCAGCATTGTCACTGTTTCTTCTGATCTAGGGGCATGAGAAATATATATATAGTCATTCCTTGACAGCGTCTGTTTCCGTTCACTGTTGTAATGCTTGTGTGTGCCACATTGCAGCTCGCAATGTGCTAAACATTCTCTGCCAATCGACGCCTCGTTTGACATCCACGGATACGAACCTGTCACGAAATTCTTGATGTGTTAAGCCGTAGAATACGGCAGCAACCGCACCAGCATGCGTCAGAAACGGATTCCTCGGGTTAACGTAAACTTCGGCTTAATCGCTGTTAACCCGAATTCGGGTTAACAGCGACCGCGGATCACAATTCCGGTCCCGAAAATTTGTGCGCGCACTGAAGCGTCACGGGCTGGTCGGATCGATGGGACGAGTCGGCGCAGCCGGCGATAACGCAGCGATGGAATCGTTCTTCTCGCTACTGCAAAACAACGTGCTGGATCGCAAGCCCTGGGCCACACGAGACGAGCTTCGCATGGCGATCGTCACCTGGATTGAACGAACCTACCACCGTCGTCGCCGACAGAGCCGGCTCGGTCGGTTGACGCCAGTAGAATTCGAGACCATGATGAACACTCAGGTAGCACTCGCTGCCTGACACAACACCTGTCACCTAACCGTGCAGCAGGCCCTTGCACATTATCCAGGTCCTCCCAGGCAGGCGAACTCTCTAACCAGCGGGTATCGATGTTTTCATCAATCAGCCCGAGATCCTCCATGCGTTTTATGCGTAGATCGCGAAGTTCTTCAAAGTTGTAATCAGAAAGATAAAGCTCCTCATATTTTTCGATGAGGGCCTCATTTTCGACGTGCAGTGGATCGTGTGGGGCGGTATAAGCAAGGTATCCAAAGAATGGATCGTCTGAGCCCTCATTGCTTTCCAGCATTTGAATCATCTCGTCCGTGTAGGAACGTGTAGAGAAAAAGTCCTCAGGAAGCGATTCCAAAGGCTCACCGTTACGCTCGTGAATGGCAGTATTGACTGGTTCAACTGGACGAGGGAAAAAGCGCAGCCCATCTGAGAAATATGGGCCCCTGCATCGTATAAGGTGAAATTTTCGTCAAAACCGAGATCCTGAGGGGTCTGGCCGCTTTCTCCACCAAGGTGCCATTTACCAACCTGATATGTTTCGTATCCCGTCTCACTTAAGACTTCGGCGATACTCTCAAAATTACCTTCAAGGCTTCCTCGGTATCCGGGCGTTGAGGTTTGGACTCCCGGTGGGGTCAGCCCTTCCATCGAACCCAATCCCACTTTGTGGGGATGTTGCCCGGTCATCAGGGCCGCTCGTGTAGGGGCACAGAGAGGAGCCGTATGAAAATTAGTGAACTGAGTTCCCTCGGCTATAAGCGCATCGATATTTGGAGTTTCAACTTCTCCGCCGTATGCCACTAAATCGCTGTACCCTAAATCGTCGAGAAGGACCATTAGTATGTTGGGCTGCTCCTGATCGGCAGTTTCGGAGACCGCTGCCTCCTCTTGCAGGTTCGGGGCTGCTCCACACCCGGTTAATGCAAGTGTGAGTGCTAAGGCACTCAGGGACACCCCGAGTAAAGTTTTTGGTGAAGTTCGATTGGCCTTATATGTCTTCATCTTTCGTCCCCACTGTATGATTATTTGTGAAAAATAAGGATAAAATTAGTTGGTTTACAAGGTTTTTATCGAGATAGTTGCGTCGTCTTCGATTTGTGCAAACTCCAGTGCAAAGATGACTTCTGCGGTTTCTTGGGCGATAATTTAAAACAGGTAGTGATGCAATGCGACCTATGTAGGTTTCGCTGTGTGAACCAAGTAGCGTCAGTGATGGGCAAAAACGGGGTGCCCCACCTCCGGATGAAAGCAGGGCACCCGTGTAGTCATTAGGAGTGACTCCCGTAGCCCAGGAGCGCGTTGGTGCTGAGTGCTACGAGACTAGGCGTTATTGCCGTTGCGTAGGCGGGCCGGCCAAATGCCTGACTTGCCTGGAGCGAGGATGCCGTTGGGGTCGAGAGCATCTTTGATGGTTTCATTGAATCGTCGTTGCGAATGATTGTTGAATCCAAATTGGTCTGCAGCGAGGTCCATGAATGAGAGGTGTGCACGGTATTCGCCGTATCCTTTCTTGCCGGCGATGGCCACCATCTTCTTGGCGACTTCGTACGCTCGACGGGTTTGATCTTCATCCTTGGTGTCGAAGGCAAGCACGTTGATGAAGGTGGTCGACCGTGCGTTTATGGGGAGCAGTCCAGCCATAAGGTCCAGGCCGGCTTCTTGTACCATCTCTTTCATGAGGGATTGGGCGGCCAGGGTGTCAGTTGTGGTGAGTGGAATAACCGGCGAGAAGTCAACGTGTCCGCCTTCTTCTCCGCCGTACCACGAGGCCATCTTGTACAGGTCGAGGTTCGGGATTCCGATTTGGATCTGTTCGTGTGGGTTTTGTAGATTCTTCCACTCGGATTTTTCGTATTTTTCGCCGGTGACTTCTACACCGGAAATTGATTCGAAACGTTTCTTGAGCTTCGCGTAGCGGTGATCCACTACTGCTTCATCGCCGTACAGGGCAAAGCGCATCATCCAGCGGCCAAGGTTCAGTTCTTTGGCGATTTTGTCGATGATGTGTTCTGGCACTGGGCCGTCGCCATCCCACCAGTCTTTTCGGGATGACATCATGGAGGCCATAATCAGGGTGTTGGAGAACTGTGGGCGCATGTCGATTGTGCCATCAAGCATGAGTTCGCGCAGTGCATCCACGATGGGGCCTATGTCATCTTCGTTCCATGAACGCAGCCACAGGGGCATGTAGACCTCGGGTTTTGGCATGAGCCAGTAGCCCATTTTTGTGACAATGCCGTAGTTCGATTGCATGAATAGCTCGGTCGACGTCGGGCCTAAGCCGCGCTTATACAGCGGCCAGGTCTTATTGCCTTCCATCGCGCCCATGCCTGTGCGAATAAGGTCGCCGTCTGGTAGGACAACTTCCATCCCACAGTGTGAGGCTTGGTCAATGGAATATGGCATATAGGTCAGGCCGTGGTCCAGGGTGTTTGACACGACGCCACCCCAGCCAACGTCAACGATGGAAGCGACCAAGTCGTGGCCGCCGGCTTCAATTGCCTCATACAGGTCGATCCAGCTGACGCCGGGTTCCACCATGGCGTAACCCAGCTCTTCGTTGATCTCCAGCACTCGGTTCATGTTTTCAAACGACACAATGATCGAGCCGTTGACCTGTGGGGCCGGTCCGCCATACCCATTATTTTTTCCACGGCCAATCGGCCACAGCGGGATGCGATGCTCATTGGCTAAGCGAACGATTTCTTGGACTTCTTCGGTGCTGGTGGGTTTGACGACAGCAGCAGCAAGGTTGGTGGTCCACGTAGAGATTTGGTACGGGTCGCGGTAGGCCTTGAGGGTTTCGGCGTCGAAGGCGACCTTCTCGGGGCCCAACGCTGCAACGAAGGCATTCAGGGCCTTTTCTAGCCCTTCGTCTGTGACGCCGGGTGGGACAGCTTTGGCCGGGTTATCAACATTTTGAGTCATCTTAATCTTCCTGTCGAAATTGAGCAGTCGGTGACATTCATCACATCAAAATGTTTGAGGTCTTAGGGGAAAGTGGGGTTGATAGTGCACCGACTGCACAGTGGTGTGCAGCATCCGCATAGGACCCAGCGTGCATCGATTAAGTCGCTCTGAAGAGCAGAGCTCCCGGAAGGGTTTCACAGGTTGTTGCGAAACGTTCCGGGAGCTCGTTCTCAATTGTTTTAGGGGCAGGATTTGCTATGCCAGAGAATTCACTGTGGTCTTCTCTTCAGTAGGCGGTTGTTGCGTCTTTCGCTGTTGCGAGCGTTTGAGTATGCCGAGTGAGCCGCCAAGAATGCCCAGGGGAACGAGGAGAACAAGGAAGAAGCCGCCAAGGCCAATTCCTGCGCCAGCAATGACTCCTCCAGCGGCGCCAAGCCCTGCTGATCCGAGTCGTGCGTACATTTCCATGGCGCCTAGGCCGGTGCCCTTGAGGTCAGCTGGATAGGCCTCGACTGTGAGCACGTTGCGTGTGGGGCCTACTGCCGCAGGGATGAAGAATCCTGCCGCTGTCAGGGTGATGAGCAAGGTGCCGAAGCCGGCATCCGAAGTGATGCTCACCAGGATGGCGCTAAGGGCTGCAAGGGTTATTGCTACCGCGAGTGTACGGTACATCGGTAGTTTGACCAGCACCGAGCCTAGGAGGAGCATGCATAGTACGCTAGCAAAGCCGTAGAGTGCGAAGATGGTGCTGCTCTGGGCAGTATCCATGCCGGGGGAGGGCTGCTGCAAGAGTAGCGGTAGGTACTGCACAATGACCATCTGGGTTCCCAAGGAAAAGAAAGCAAAAACCCATAGGGCGATCGTGGTTCGACGGAAGGTAGCTGTGAGGAGCTGTTTCATTCCGCGGGTGGAGTGACTGGAGATTTCCGCACCCTCCAGGTCGACGTTTTCGACGTTAATGTGTGGATTGACTCGACGTAGCGCATGGCGTGCACGCTTGTGATTTCCCTTGTGGGCTAAGAATGCCGGGGATTCAGGGATGATGAGCCAAATAAGCCCAATGAAAACGAGCGGAAGAATACCGCCTAGGTACATGAGGGTTTGCCACCCCAAGGCAGGGAGTACAAATCCGGCTAGGACTGCACCGAGGGAGGTGCCGATTCCAAGTCCAGCGTATGAAGCGGCAACCAGAGCGGCGCGCTGCTTTCCGGGAATGAGCTCTGATAGCAGCGCAACGCCGGTCGGCAGGACTGCGCCAATTCCAAGGCATGCGAAGAAGCGCCACATCGTGAATATATTGAAGTCGGGAGAGGCGCCACCAAGACCAGTGCC
>DXHA01000043.1 GCA_019113675.1 Candidatus Yaniella excrementigallinarum | reverse complement strand
TCTCCCTGGCAGAAGGAAGCATCTCCCCGGGCCGCAATTCTCCAGCAAATATCTGCGCCCGCAGCTCGGCAGCGATCTCCGCAGATGACGTTCCCACCCTTGCCATCCTGTACTAGAACACCAGCGTTGGCAAGCGATGAGAACCGACCGGGCTCAACCAGTCGATGCAACACCGGACTGTTGGAGCAACAGTAGCGTATGGGGTTTGATACCCAAGAAGGAACCAAAGCGCCGATGCGGTGGGCAGCCGTGCATCATGGTCAGTCTGCTAACGGTAATGATCACATTCATGTGGCTGTGCAGTTGGTGCGTGAGGATGGCACGAAAGCTGATGTTGGGTTTGATTACTCACGTGCCCAAAAAGCCGCCAGAGGCCTTGAACGAGACTTCCAGTTAGTTGAATTAGAAACTGAACACAGTAAAGTTTCTGAGCCAGGGTATTCGCGTGCGGAATATGAAGCTACTGCACGGCGTCGAGCCGAAGCCAAATACGAAAACACCCGCGATACCGAACAGCTTGGTTGGCAAGAACTATCCAAGAGCCAACGTGGCAAATATGTTGCCGAAATGAAACGCGAAATCAAAGCCGAGGGCATGCCACGGGATAGCCTGAAGGTTGAAGTCCGGGCCGCTGCTGCCATGGCGGATACCGAAGCCGAATTTGTGGGCAAACTCTACGATCAGAACATGTTGGTCAGACCGTTTTATACAGACCGTGAACAGACCATCGTTGGTGGCTACCAGGTCGCGATGCCATCCAAATATGGTGAGCAACCATGGTTCATCGCCGGGGGCAGCCTCGGCCACGATCTGTCACTGAATAGGTTACGGCAGCAATGGGAATCCAGCCCTGCATTGCAGCGTGACGCGCAACAAGCATGGCAAAAAGCAGGCCGCAACCTTGCCCCAGCAACCGCAGGCAAGACGCATATTGATCCCACCGTGTTAGAAACCCAAACCCAGCAGATCCAAGCGCACTTTGATGCCTTACTCGATATACCATTAGCCGACCGTGACCAGTGGGCCATTGAAGCCCACCGCGTTTCCGGGTTGTTATCATCGTGGGCTACCGCCGGTGGCCCACACGCTCAACATCTGCACAATGCTGCACGCAACCTTGCCCGCAGTGCCAGCACCAAACACCAACCACAAGCCCCCGCTACCAAACCTGGTTGGATGACCGATGCCGCCCAAGTGCTAGCCCAAGCAGCAGACGGTGGCAAAGGCACCATGAGTCAGATGATTATGATGCGACAGGTACTCAAAACGGTAGACAATATCTCGCAGGTGCATGAAGCCACCAAAGAAGCCCGCCGTGCCCACGAGCTGAGAGCATCAGTGGAAAACGAACTGGCTGTTGTTCAGGCAGCCATACCGCCAGCCGATGTTGCTGTGGGCACGGCACGCGGCAACATGCTATCTGGTGCGTTTGCCCACCCACCCGAAGCAGCCGTGACACAAGCACCAAAGCCTATGCCATCGGCCATACCCAAACGTTCAACTCCACCACCCCAACCAGACCGCCAACGCGACGGGTTTGGCAGATAGTACTCTTCGTGAGATATGAATGCTGTTGTGAAAAACTGTTTGGCAGATCAGTGGTGGTTTAGCCTGGGTGCAGTAGTCACCACATAGTTGAGGTTGGTTCGTGTCTGAAGTTGTAGATCGTGAAAACATTCGCCGCCGGTTAACCGACATGTCAGCGTTTTGGCAGTACCGGATTGACTCGTGGCGTGCCGATGGGGCCACCTCGGGCACAGAGAAGCGTCATGCCCAACAATTCTGGTCTCGTGGTTCTGAGGTCCAGTTGATAATGCTTCGGGGGGAAGCACCCGTTTTTTCAGCAAGTTCTCGGACGCTCCAGCCATTTCGTGGATGTCTATATTGCGTGCTCACTGTTTTCCTCCATCAATGAGCTCAAATACTTTTTCTCGTTTATCAGCTCTACGAGCTTGCCCGCTTTTCCTGCCACGCGTGGATTAGTGGTGAAGGTGGTTTCGTAGACGACTGGGCCGTCTGCCCACATACGTGATT
The DNA here is from genome assembly GCA_019113675.1 of Candidatus Yaniella excrementigallinarum. GTDB lineage: Bacteria > Actinomycetota > Actinomycetes > Actinomycetales > Micrococcaceae > Yaniella > Yaniella excrementigallinarum. The sequence goes on along the minus strand of DXHA01000043.1, from coordinate 5,714 downwards.
GTGGTGATCCATCTATAACGATTTGCGGGGCTCCTTGAACGGTAGTGGTTCTGATCTGCCTTAATGAGGGAAAGAAAGTGAGCGACACGCTGTTACAGTAACCCATGAGTATAGTTCTATCTGGTTTAGTAGATCACATTAGCGGGAAGGAGAAGATCATGGTACGTCCCAATAAAGGTGATCGTCAGATGATTGCTACGCGAATACCTCGAGCTCAGTATGAAAAACTTCATCAGTATGTTGAATTAGCTGGGACTACGAAAACGGATTTTATTCGTGAAGCAGTACTAGATCGTTTAGAGGATATAAACCTGGACGCTATAGATGAGAACCAGGATCAACTACCTATAACCGCTTAAAAAGAGAAAGTGCCTGTCTGGCCAGACAGGCACTTTCTGAAGAATTTTCAGAAGCTCTCAGTTTTGCCGCTAGATAGCTTCTGATTGTAGACCCCTATGGGCTAGGGAGCTTGTGTGCCTACTGTAGCACTTTCTACCTCGTTTGGTGTACCCAAGACACGAACCACCGGGTTTCGTGATGCGTTTTTGGATCATTTTGCGGTTCGGTGGCTGGTTATGGCCGACGCGAAGACCAGTCCTGGTGCCTCACAACCGATCTACCGGCTTGGGGATTATCAGTTTTTCACCCCGCCGAAAAATGTTGGTTATGCGGTGATTGTCGATGTTGATCGGCCCGAAGCTGTCTTAGAAATTTTTGAACGTATCCCCGTCCAGATTGCCCCGTCATGGGTAGTGCCGACCAAACGTGGTGCCCAGGCTGGCTGGTTTATTGACCCAGTCAATCTTAGCGCTACTGGTCGGGATCATCCCATCCGGTATGCTCGAGCAGTTGGCACCGCCCTGCGTGCAGCAGTCGATGGTGATCCGTTGGTGGACCCATTATCGCCAGCCAGGGTGCGCAACCCAGCCTATGAACATGCTGGTACATTTGCTGCCACCACTCCCCCAGTCTATCGACTCCGACAGTTAGAACGGGCGTTAAAAGGTGCTGATCTGTGGACGGCTGCCCCGGTCGTTCAGCACGGCACACCACGAGTACCGCCAGTTGCAGACAGGCTAGAGATTGGGCAGCGTAACCAAGGGATCTTTGATGCTGCCCGATTCGTGGCCTATGCCGGCGGAGATTACATGGCTGAAGCCTGGGCAGCCAACCAACGCTGTGTCGAACCCCTGGGCGCCCGCGAAGTCCAGACCATTATTAATTCTATTACTCGATTTATCACTACCACGACCTATACAGGGGGCACCACCAATAGCCCGGCTATGTCAGATACGATGCGCCAGGCACTAGCTGAGATGGGACGGAAAGGCGGCAAACGCAATACCCCAGCCCAGCAAGCCGCCCGCGCTAAAGGCCCCAAAGCTGCCACCAAAGCCCGCAAACATCGAGCGTATCAGCAAGCACGCCAAGCCCAACACTTCCGCAGACAAGGCCATAGTAGTTCCCAAATAGCCGAAAAACTCGGCAAAGCAGTCTCCACCATCAGCCGTTACCTACGCCGCTGGATACCACTAACCCAAGCCGAAATGCTGGCGTGCATCACTGGAGCATCAGGTGAAGGGAGCGGCGCCGGCTGGTCCAGCTACAGCCCTCCTTGTGGATCGTCCTGGGCAAAAGAAGGTCGAACTGTTCAATCGGAAGCATCATCTAGCGGTTTACATCTTGCTTTACGGTCTGGCTGTGAAGAGTTTTGCGCTAAACCCAGCTTTGGAAAGGATTCTGAGTTCTTTTGAATACATATTTAATTGAGGCACAAAGAACTGTATTGCTGTAAAATAGTACTTACGAAAAGTTGTATTTATGGGGTACTGTAAGTATGTAAAACTGGAGGTACAGGAATGAGAATTGTAGCTTACCTGAATACTAAAGGTGGTGTAGGAAAGACCACTAGTTCCCTAATGACTGCTGAGGCTGCGTTGCGTGCAGGGTTTAGCGCATCAGTGCTTGATGCCGATCCCCAGGGAAGTGCTAGTGAATGGGCTGAACGGGCTATTAGTAATGGTACTCCTCTTAAGTTTCTGGTGGAGGATGCAAATAGGGCGACGCTTGCCCGCAAATCTGATAGCGCCGACGTTGATTACCTATTTATTGATACAGCTCCTAGCGACCCAGCCGTGATTCAAATAGCAGCGGATATAGCTGATTTGGTTATTATTCCTACTCGTAGTACGCCTGGCGATCTTGATCGTGCGATACAGACATACGAGACCATTAGAGGTGCAGCGGCTTTAATGCTTTGGAACGTCGATTCTCGTCATCAGCTTTATAAGCAAGCGAGGGAATTACTTAAAGAACAAGAAATAGCGACTTTTAATGCAGAAGTCCCCGGTCGCGAAGATGTAAATAAATTATGGTTCACAGGTTTAGAAGCAAAGAGTCTTTATGGATACGAAGTTGTATTCACAGAACTTCATACAGCACTGACGGAATTGTTTAAGGAAGAAAGAGTATGAGTAAACCAGCAGCTAACCTTGGCGCAGCATTGAATAGGAAAAAAGCTGAAAAACCTAAAGATGGGGGAGTGGCATCTACTTTCAGGAGGGATGAAGGAAAGGCGCCGATGAAAAAGGCCACCTATGAGATACCACAGGAACTTCATCGTGCATTGAATCTACACGCAGTAAGTACAGGGGTTCCTATGCGAGATTTAGTAGTTAAATATATTGCCGAAGGGCTCCGGGAAGACGACGTAAAGTATTAGGCTAATTTACAGAAGACCAGGTTTCCGTATTGCTTGTTTTACAGTGAATTGGATCCCTGTATATACGGTTTACCAGTAAATTGTATATACAGGAATACAGAAAGTCAGCCCGAGGAAATGAAGCCGTACACTGCTGCGGTGATATGTCATCCGGTGTTGATGAGGCCCACCGCAGTCATTATGATGACCTCGACGGGTATGCCCGGCCTCCGCGTGATGCTCTGCCCAATGCCACGCTAATTGCGTTCACTGGTACGCCGATCTCGTTTGAGGACCGCAATACCCGAGCAGTCTTTGGCGGCTACATTAATATTTATGACCTGTCCCGCGTCGTAGCGTGTCTAAACGGGTGTAGCTGCTTGTAAATTCTCAGCTAGATATGAACCGTTGGTGCATTATATTTGGTGCATTCGTGACATGTTTTGCAAAGTGTGGAGAACTATATCTGCAAAATCTGGACACCCTGCATTTCGAAGCGCCTCATCTAACTGCATGCGCTGTGGCTTCTTGGCCCAGTATTTTATCTGACAGCTAATAATTGGGTGCAGCATCTTAGGGACGGCTGATGTTGTGACGAGAACGAAAAAATCGTCTGGACAAATAATTTCGTAGTGCGTGTCCTCACTGGTCGTGATGTCGTTTGGATCGTTGTTAGTAAGTAGTAGATCTGCCTGGCAAGCTGTTGCAGCGGCATGGATGTGGTAATCGTGTTCATCGGTACCTGTAAATGATAAGTCACCTGGAAAAGTAATCAGCACTTCATCAACGCTTTGTCGCATCAATTCAACGCGGCGTCGCACAACATGCCCCGGTAGACGAGGGTGCTTCTTTCGCATGTTTGAGGCTACTTCAGCAAAAACGTCTTCGGTAGCATGTAACTGGAACATGCTCTCGTTTTCTCTTTTTAAAAGAAAAAGCCAATCCATTAGCGTCTTGCTGTACAAGACATTGGCATCGACAAACACGCGTTGGGTCATTCAATAAGCTTAGAGGACCCCACATGTCACATGACTGCTGTGTCGTTTAGGATTCTTCTTCGAAGAGTTCATCAAACTCGGTATCTATCGCACGCAGCTCGGCGAACGCATTGCGTCGAGCCCGAGCACGCTGTGTCTTTAAAGCAAGAACGTCCTCACGCCGGAAGCGAGCATGTGACCCAACTTTGTATGACTCAATTGTGCCTTCTTGAACCCACTTCATTAATGTGGGTCGCGAGACGCCTAAAACATCCGCAGCAACGGTACTGGTGAGCTCCTCAGGCATCTTCCCAATAAAAACCTCGCCACTGTCGGCAAGGGCCTTCAAGGTGTCGAGCAAAACCTCTTGTAAATGGGCAGGCAAAATCTGCTCAGTGCCATCAACGAGACGAAGAGTCAGAGCAGAATTCTGGAGATCCTGTTTGCCAGCTTCGCGAGCTTCCATGAGAGCTTCTTTCCCAATGATGATTCGTTCTGGTGTGGCGGTTGCCATCATCCCTCCTTGAATCGTGGGTGCCACGACCCGCGCGGCATAATCTCAGACTACCGGGTTTACACTTATAACTGCAAACCCTAGTTGGTGTACCTGTCGATGACAGAGGGTGGCTCACGAAATGTCAAAAAGGGTATACCCCTGGTCAAAAAGTGTTGAGGCATGAGGTGCGAATTGGACAGTTCTGTCATTTGTTAGGGCCTCGCCTGACAGGCGAACTTTCAAACGGAAGCGGACATTTCTTTGGTTTTCAGACACCGCCACAACTTGTGCCTAAAGTCCGAAGGCTCCACCGCTGATAAGGATGACGATGCCTAGGCCAATGAGGACTGCGGGAAAGAGAATGTGTTCCCACCGTTCTAGGGCTTCAGCAATAGGTTTTCTTGAGCTAATCCACTTGGCCAAGAATACGAGGACGGCAACAAGCACCAAAAAGACGATGCAGTAGGCCAGCACTGCGCTCCAGCTAACACTCACAAACACTGGCACATAGACGCTAATATTGTCGCCACCGTTGGCGAAGGTCACTGCTGCCACGGTCCAGACCGAGACTCGTTTGCCTTCTAGCTGTGCTTCGTCGTCATCATCGTCGTCGCCGCGATTCCGCCACGCCTGCCACGCTGCCCACAGGCCTAATCCCAAGGGGATTAAGCCGAAGTAGGGCAGCACTTGGTCAGGTAGAAGCGCTTGCGCGCCAAGGGCCGCAAGTACCGCAGCCCCCAGAATGCCGAGGAATCCGAGGTATTGTCCGAGCAGGATGCGGCGGGTGGTGCCTGGTTGTCCCTGGCCTCGCCCAAAGAACAGCGACAGGATGACGATGTCATCAATGTTGGTGGCGAGAAACAGCCCGACCGCCTGCGCAATGGAGGACAGGATCACGCACTCACCTCTTCAGCGCTATCACAAGCACCAACAGTGCAGGCCGGGTCAATGCAAGGGGCGTTCTCATCAACAGCCAGAGTCGTTTCGACCAAAGCCGTCAGTGCCCGTGTCAGGTGTGGGTCTGCGATCTCATAGCGAGCCTGGCGTCCCTGGTGCTGTGCCACCACAATCCCGCAGTCGCGCAGACACGCCAAATGATTCGACACATTTGATCGAGTCAGCTCAAGGTTTTGGGCGAGCACCGCTGGATATTCCGGCCCACCCAACAGGGTCAATAGGATGCGGGACCGTGTTGGGTCGGCCATGGCTCGGCCCAATCGGTTCATCACGTCGATACGCGCGTCATTGGTCAGCATGCACTGAACTATACAGTACCTGCTGAATAGTTTTGATTGGTGTGACGGTTAACTTCGTTTGGCGGCTTGTGGCAGTGCCGATTGGCGGCTTCACAATCAATTTGGCTGGCAAGTGTTTTTTCAAGTCCTGCATCTTCAACATGCTGTAAAAGAGGGTATGCCCGATTAGATGCTGCGTACGTGTGCGCAACTATGCTGCCAAGACAGGTTGAAATGCAGTCCATAATAAAAGGACAAGGCGAGCAAGACCCCGCTCCGGACCGAAGAAGGTCACCGTGATAGAC
>DXHA01000003.1 GCA_019113675.1 Candidatus Yaniella excrementigallinarum | reverse complement strand
TTGGCAAACACGGTGGCCAGACGGGTTTGTTGTCGTTCTGTCAGGTAGTCTTTGCCGGTTTTTAACACTTTGCGGATCCCATACAGCGGGTCACCGGTGCGGCCGCGGTGTCCCAGGGTGGCTTGTTGAATGCGTTGTCTGGCCTTATCCACGGCTTGACCGGCTAACGCCACCACATGGAAGGGATCCATGACCGTGGTCGCTTCGGGCAGGGTTTCAGCGGCCGCGGTTTTGTAGCCGGTGAACCCATCCATGGCCACGATTTCGACTCCGGCCCGGAAGGCACTGGTTTGAGCTTCTAGCCAGGTGATGAAGGTTTGTTTGGACCGGCCTGGCACCATATCTAATAACCGAGCAGAGCCTTTGCCGTCAGCTACCGGGGTCAGATCGATGACCACGGTGACATATCGGTTGCCCCAGCGGGTATGGCGCCACACATGCTCATCGACACCCAAGACTCGAACCCCGGTGAGGCGGTTGGGATCATCAATGAGCAACCGCCGACCCGTATCAAGGACCGCGTCGTTGGCGGTGTGCCAGGACACGCCCAGGTTTGAGGCCACTCGGGCAATGGATAACCGGTCGATGACCACGGATTTCAACGCCCACAACGCGGCCGCGTGCGAGAGTTTGGCTTTTGGGGCCACCACGGACGTGGTGTCTTGTTGCCACACGAGCGCACACGCATCGCATCGATACCGGCGCAGCCGCAGATGCAGTTGAGTGGGCCGCCAACCCAACGGCACATGGGTAACTTTCCGCACCACACTGCCTCGCACTCTGGCCTGGGCGCCACACTGACGACAGAACTGGTCGGCCTCCACCATCCGACACTCCAGCGCGGCTGACTCGGCGGTGAGGTGTTGACCGGTCACGGTTACTCCGGAGTTGTTCAGCATGCAAAATGCATCAAGATCTGGGGCACAGAAGGTAGGCTGGGCCATGTCGAGGTCTTTCTTCAGATGTGTTGTTTCGTCACTTCCATCTTCGGAAGACCTCGACTCTTTTTATGCCTTCAACACGCCCTGATCTAAAACATCATCTACACCCAAAATTCCGAAGAGCCCACAAACAGTAGAAACCGTTCTTGAGCGTTTCGGTTCGACTTTCGTTGAACAGGCAGAGATCTCTCTGAAGGACAAACCGGCACCGCTTTATCAATTGCTAGTGTTGTCTACATTACTATCGGCGCGGATCAGCTCCGATATCGGGGTGACAGCGGCTAAGGAACTTTCGGCTGCAGGTTTTCGAACGCCGCAGCATATGGTTGATGCCACCTGGCAGCAACGGGTTGAGGCCTTGGGGCGGGGACATTATCGAAGGTTCGATGAGAGCACCGCAACGATGCTTGGGGACGGCGCGCAGTTACTCTTGGACGATTATAGCGGTGATTTACGCAAGCTCCGAGACGCCGCAGAGACCACCCGTCAGGTATCGAACCGGTTGCAACAGTTTCCGGGGATTGGGCCTACCGGAGCAGCCATTTTCTTGCGAGAAGTCCAAGGGATCTGGCCTGACATCGGCCCATATTTTGATAAAAAAGCAATGCAAGGAGCTCAGAAGGTCGATCTGCCCACCGACGCTGGCGAGCTGGCAGAACTCGTTGATGTCCAAGATCTACCACGTTTGGCAGCCGGGCTGGTTCGGATTGCCTTGGATAAATCGGAAGACCCGTTAGACCAGTAACCATGTTTACCGCAATGTTTTTATCCGGTCATTGTTTGTCACAGTACGATCAGTAATCGGAAGGGAAACGTGGTTGCCGTGAGTGAAGAAATTCATTGACGACTGCAGCGCCGAGATCGCGCACATCCGGAGCCACAACTTTGCCGTCAACGCGACGGGCCATGGCTTCGAGAAATTGCTTGAGCCCGGGGTCATCACCTAGTCGGAAAAACGTAACTTCGGCGTTTAGGCGGCCTATTTTATCGAGTTCACTCACGGTCGAACGCAGCGTATCTGGCATGGGCGGATAGGAGAAAAACGATTCGCCGTCCGGCAGAAGATGCGCTGTAGGTTCCCCGTCGGTAACGACTAACAGCATCGGACGCATTGCCGGGTGCTTGCGGAAGAATCGCGCTGCAAGCAGAAGGCCGTGATGCAAATTCGTGCCCTGTTCATACATTGGCGCCATAGTGGTGAGCTCTGCGAGCTGAACCTGACTGGCGTAGCGACCAAAACTAACAAGTTGTAGCTCATCGCCACGAAAACGAGTGGAGAGGAGCTGATGCAATGCCAGAGCCGTACGTTTCATCGGTATCCAGCGACCTTCGGCCGCCATGGAGAAGGACGTGTCGACCAGTAGGGCCACTGCAGCTTGGCTGCGGGCTTCGGTCTCCTGGATTTCGATGTCTTCTATCCGCAGTTGCAATCCGGTGCGTGGGTCTTTGCCTGTCGAAACAGTGCGGGTGATGGCATTGGTTATTGTGCGGGTAACATTCCAGGGTTCAACGTCACCGAACTGCCAGGATCGGGTGGCTCCGGTCAGCTCACCGGCTGCTCCCGCATATCGGGTGTCACGTTGTCCCTGACGATCCGATAACTGGCCAAGATCGTTCAACAGTGTCTTGCCGAGACGACGGATGGCCTGGGGCGAGAGCCGAAGATCTCCGGTGGAGCCGCGACGCAGTAGCCCGGATTCCTTCAGTGCTTGCTCGAGCTCAGTCAGGGTGCGCGCCGAGATAGCAGCCTCATCGCCAAGTTGGCGACCAAGTTTTTCCACATCAATATCTGACAGATTGGAACCGGCATGAGACTGTGAAAGTTGTTCGGCTAGCGCATCAAGTTCGGCCAGATCCTGCAGCACACCGGTGCCATCACCCAGACCTAAACCTTGATCTCCTTCGAACTGCTCTGCTCCGGTCCAGTCCGCATCAGGACGCAGGTTCTGTAAATTCGCATCCAACTGACTCAACTGATCGGTAAGTTCGGGTGAGCCGAAGGCCTGGTTTGATAGCTCCATCAATTCTTGACGTTGCTCTGGACTCATGGAAGCTAACATGCGTTGGGCTGCAGCCGAACGTTCAGCCAAGGTGTCTATGAGTTCGTCAATGTTTTGCGGGTTCTCAGGAAATTGGTCACCGTGACGGTCCATGAAGTCGTCGAAGTCCTGTTGGGTATCTTCCCCGCGGGCATGTTTATCTAAGAGCTCGTTTAGGTCATTGAGCATCTCGGATATCGCGGCACGGTCCTCATCCGTGGCGTTTTCGAGAGCCTGTTTCATCCCAGAAAACCGTTGGTCTAAGAGTTCGCGGCCAAGTAGATCTTTGATCTGGTCGAATTTTTCTTGTGCGGTAGAAGATTGCCAGTCGTATCCGGAGAGTTCGGTGACCGCTGCTGCAGGCGAGTCGGGTAGGTTCAGTAGTTGCATTTCCCGAAAGTTGCGGTCAGTGTCATCCATGCGGATATCCCGCGCCAACTGCTTACGTTCTTCCAGCACCGCGTCATCGAGTAACTGCCGGACCTGTTGTAGCGTGCCATCGAGCCGGTGTCGATTCAATAGGTCACGCCGGCGTTGCTGCACTCGTCCGGATAATTCGTCCAGCCCGGTCATGTCGCGTCCACCGCGCTGTAGAAACTCACGCATGGCTTGCTCAGGCGAATAACCGGCCATGACGTCCTCACCGATTTCGTCGAGCGCCTCACTGAGATCCAACGGTGGGGCCAATGGATCGGGCCCACCGGTGTAGCGGCCGTAACGTGCAGACTTTCCGTGGCGCATGACGCCTCCTTAGCCGTAGACGGATTGCCCGTCTTCCGACACTTTCGATAATTCTTGAGCTAAATACAGCCCTTCAAGTGCCAGCTCAATAGCACCGGCTCGTAGCCCGGGGACCGAACCAGCATCCAAGCGTGCAGCGATCTGGTCATATAGTTCGGAGTCATCGATATCTGGCAGCTCGGCTAAAAACTCCGTTGCGGTGATGTGTTCACCGGTGGTTATCGTATGCATTCCGTCGAAGGCTTCAACCAGCGGGTTGAAATCAAGGCCGCCAAAATGTGTGCGGGCTACTTGAGCGGTGGCGGTACGCAATAGATACTGCAAAATTTGTTCTTCGCGACCTTCTTCACCAGATTCGAATTCGATTTTGCCGCCGAGTACTTCAACGGCTGTCTGGATATCGATCAGCCGAGCGATGGCTTCTTCGTCACGCACTGTTGCGCGGTGGCGTGCAGCCGCAGCGATCGTTTCTGCCCCGGCAATAGCAAAGCGTGCCGAAACTCCCGAGGCCTGGTTGATCGCAGGGGAATCTCGCAATGCTTGGGTAAAGCGCGCTAAGACCTCTAGCAGTGCATCGGGTACTTGGGCGCTCAGCTGGGCTTCTTGTCTTATGACTGCGATTTCATCAACGAGCTCGATGGGGTAGTGGGTTCGAATTTCTGCACCGAAGCGGTCCTTGAGCGGAGTGATGATCCTCCCCCGGTTGGTATAGTCCTCGGGGTTGGCGCTTGCTACCATGAGCACATCCAAGGGCAGACGCAGCACGTAACCTCGAATTTGGATATCGCGCTCTTCCATTACGTTCAACAACGCTACCTGGATACGCTCGGCCAAATCGGGCAGCTCATTGAGCGCAACGATACCGCGATTTGCACGTGGAACGAGACCGTAGTGAATAGTTTCCGGGTCACCTAGCCGACGTCCCTCAGCCACCCGCATTGGATCTACGTCGCCGATCAGATCGGCTACTGAAGTATCCGGGGTCGAAAGTTTTTCTACGTAACGATCATCGCGATGCAGCCAAGAGACCGGCAAATCGTCACCATCGGATTCAACCATGCGTCGCGACTCGGCTGTAATCGGCTCATAGGGATGTTCATGTAGCTCGGAGCCAGTAATGACGGGGGTCCACTCATCTAGCAAACTAGCCAGTGTGCGTAGGAGTCGAGTTTTACCCTGCCCGCGTTCACCCAATAAGACAATATCGTGGCCAGCGATCAAGGCACGTTCCAGCTGGGGCAGTACAGTACGTTCAAAGCCGTGCAGCCCGGGCCATGGGTTTGTCCCATCGGCCAGTGCAGCCAGCAGGTTATCGCGTAGCTCTTCACGGACGGATTTCTGTACATGCCCGGAAGCTCGTAATTGTGCCAGTGTCTTGATATCAGGGGAAGTAGTCACAGTTCTCACGGTAGTCGGGTCCATCACAGGTGTCGAGGGTTCCTGATGTTGCCTGGTTCGGTAGGCTGGCAGTGATGGACGCTGAAAAAGAGATTCAAACCACTTTGATGCTGCTGGTGCGCCACGGGCAGACTCCCACCACCGGCAAGATATTGCCCGGTCGAGCTGCCGGGCTGAACCTGAGCGAGCACGGACGCGACCAGGCAGCACGCGTCGCTCAGCGGTTGGCGGCTCTACCGGTAACGGCGATATATTCTTCACCGCTTGAGCGAACCATACAGACGGCAGGCCCTGCCGCCGAATACCTTGGCCTACCCATCTACAAGGAGCCAGGTCTTTTGGAAGGGGATTTTGGTGACTGGACCGGTGCCCAGTTGGCCGACTTGATGAAACTGCCCGAATGGCAAACGGTGCAGCAGCGACCGGACCAATTCCGGTTTCCCAATGGGGAGAGCTTTGCAGAGATGCGAGACCGGATGGTCACTACCCTTAGGATGCTGCGGAACCGGCATCCTGGCGGTACCGTGGTGTGCTTTTCCCATGCCGATCCCATTCGGATTGCCGTATCCGATGCGCTTGGAAACTCCTTGAGTAAATTTCAGCGGATAAGTATTGGTCCCTGTTCAGTATCAGCCATCAGGTACCAGACTGAATCAGTAGACAACGATCCCATGGTACTGACCGTGAACTCCACCTTGGAGTCACTGTCCAAATTGGCAGCTTCTTAGGATCATGCCTATGAACCGGGGTTCATCTTCACCATCGGCCGACCAGGTGCTGCGTTACGGGGACATTGAGTTGCTCGGGCAATTGGCTAACAGCAGTAATGAAACGTTTCTGATCGAGGCCACCCACTGCGATGAACAATGTTGGGCAATCTATAAACCCGAGCTAGGGGAGCGCCCACTTATGGACTTTGAACCTGGACTCTATCGACGGGAACGCGCGGCCTTTCTACTAAGCGAGACGTTGGGTTGGCAGATCGTTCCTACAACGGTAGTCCGTGATGATGGCCCCTTTGGCATTGGCTCACTGCAGTTATTCATTGACCATGATCCCACCGAACACTTCTTTACTCTCCTAGCTCAGCAACCCGAGACACATGACCAGTTGCGCCGTCTGGCATTATTTGATCTGGTGATCAATAACGCAGATCGTAAGGCCGGCCACGTCCTGTATGACGCGATGGGACGAATATGGGGCATCGACCATGGTTTGTCTTTTGCTGCTCCGCTAAAACTTCGAACAGTGATTTGGGAGTTCGCCGATGAAATGATTGCTCCGGCGCTGCTGGAGGAAATTGCTCCACTAGCTGAGGCGGTCCCTGAAAATATTGCGGAACAATTGACCTGGCAGGAAACCGATGCACTACAAGACCGGGTTCAAGGACTGCTCTTTGCCAAGCGGTATCCAGATGATCCAACCGGTATGCGTATCCCGTGGCCACTTGTGTGAATATCTAATGAGTAGAGCTGCTGACTCAATCGTATCGGCTGGCTGTCATTGACAGTTGTCAGAGGTTAGTGTCATTCCAAGCGTCCAAGCATCCAAGTAGCAGGAGAACGGAGATAACGCTAGCGTGCGCTAAGTGACTTTAGTTTTTGTTCTCTATCTTTCATGATCGTTACTAGAAGCATTCCTCTGATATAAGACGCCAAAATGTTTTTTGGATTCTTGTATTGTTGGTTAAATTTGAACTTCGGAAGAAGGTTTAGCCACGTATACAAATATAAAAAGATATATGTCGCGATCATACTAATGCATAAAG
>DXHA01000042.1 GCA_019113675.1 Candidatus Yaniella excrementigallinarum | reverse complement strand
CCGGTTGGTGGGAACAAGCCCTCAATGGCGGCACCATTTTTGACTTGTTCGTATACCCATTCGTCTTGTCGTTCTTGTTCGTAGGCAGCCTCGATAACTTCGACTAGCAGTTCTGGTGGCACAACCACCACGCCGTCGTCGTCTCCGATGATAATGTCTCCTGGCTGCACGGTAGTGCCACCGCAAGCAATGGTGCCGTCCATCTCCCATGGGACGTGACGGCGACCCAAAACGGCCGGGTGGTAGCTGTTGGCATAGACCGGCAGATCAACATCGAGCACGGCTGAGGAGTCCCGGACGCCACCGTCGGTGATGACAGCATTTGCGCCGCGTACTTTGGCACGCATGGCCAAGACATCTCCGAGAGTTCCGGTACCTTTTTCTCCGCGGGCTTCCATCACCACAATGTCATCCTGCTGGACCGAATCCATGGCTTGTTTTTGCGTGTTGAATCCGCCACCGTGTTTTTTGAACAGGTCTTCGCGGTTTGGCACATAACGTAGGGTTTTGGCGAAACCAAGAATCTGGCGACCCGGATGCATCGGGGTTGGACCATCGATCGTGCAGTTGTTGATACCGCGTTTACGCATGTTGGCCACGATGGTAGCCACAGCGGTGTCGGCGATTTTTTCCCGCAGCTCTGGGGTCAGGATGGCGCGTGGGTCTTGGATACCGGCGGCTTGCTTTGAGCCCCAGGCTTCTTCACGCTGGAGGTCGTCAACTTTCGGGCCGTGGCCAAAGTCGGCCAGGGAGAAGTCTGCTTCAGTCACGTTGGATACTAGGCGTCCAGTTGAGGGTGCCCCTTGGGCCTGTGGTGCATCAACTTCAACTTCCACGACGTCGCCTGGTTTGGCAACAGATGATCCTGCCGGAGTGCCGGTGAGGATGACATCGCCTTCTTCAAGGGTCATCATCTGGGAGAGGTCGGCAACGAGTTGGCCGAATGGGAAAACTAAATCTTCGGTGGTGTCGTCTTGGACAATTTTGCCATTGACCCAGGTACGAACTCGCAGCTGGGCGGGATCGATACCTTCAGCATCAATCACTGCCGGGCCCAATGGTGTGTAATTGTCACCGGATTTGTTTTTTACATTGGAGCCTTTATCTGCGTGGCGCAGATCGTAGAGGCCCCAGTCATTGGCCGCAGTGATACCGGAGACATAGGACCAGCCATCTTCTGGTGAAACATGGCGGGCATCTTTGCCAATAATCAAAGCGATTTCACCCTCATAGGCCAATAACTCGGTGCCGGCTGGACGCTCGATCGTCGAACCGGTTGTGGCGATGGACGAGGTAGCTTTCAGGAAATAGCCGGGAAACTTTGGGTTGCGTCCGCGCTGTTGGATGCGGGACGGATAATTTAGATGCAGGGCAACGACCTTGCCCGGCCGGTGCTGTTTTTCAGCAAAATCGAAAGGGGTGACGTTCATCGAGACCAATACCTCCAAGGGTTGATACGTGACCAAAATCGCCTATAACAAATCGTATACGATTTGTTCGAATCTGGAAAGTTCGTCGATGAAAATTTGGCTTTGCGCGGTCAATTCTCTGACGGGTGAGCCAGGTGGGGGAGTGCGTACCATCATTGAAATGGTGGCTCGCACCCGGTTGGACTGCGTTATCGGATCAACGGCTGGAATGCGACAATCTGTTGCTGAAGCGGCTTGGCACGCTCGCAGCCGGAAAGCATTTGGTAGCACGCTGAGCAATCAACCGCTCATGCAAGCTGTGCTGGCAGATCTGCAGTTAGAGTCCGAGGCTGCCACTTGGACAATGATGCACCTGGCGGCTGCTCACGATGACGAAACGGCCGATGGTAAAGCCTTTCGGCGCATAGCCACTGCACTTGCCAAATACTGGATCTGTAAACGCGGCCCCGGCCATGCTTATGAGGCTCTGGAATGCCTAGGTGGCAATGGTTACGTTGAGGACTTTCCGCTGGCACGCCGGTATCGGGAACAACCTGTCCTTGCGGTATGGGAAGGCTCCGGTAACGTTATTGTTCTTGATGTGCTGCGGGCAATGGGCAAAGACCCACGAAGCGCAAAACAGCTGCTGATCTTCTTTGAAAGTGCGCTTGGCCAGAACGCAATATATGATGCCCATTACCAATCTTTGGCCACAGAAACTCGCCAGGCCCTTGCCGCTGTTACATCGCAGGATGCCTCGGCAGGCGCCCAGCTCCAACAGCGCGGCAGAGTCTTGGTTGAGAAGTTAGCGGTAATGTTACAAGCTGCAGTGCTATTGTGGCACGCGCCGGCCGAAATCACCGACGCTTTCATTCTTGCTCGCCTAAGTGATCAACGAGGCATGCAATATGGTGCGTTGCCAGATGGCGTGGCCACTGATGCCCTTATTGCTCGGGCCTAGTCCGCATTGTCGGAAAGTATTTCCTCGGTATCAAGCGGTTCGACACCCAGCACATCGTTGAGTTCTGAACCATCCACGGTGATGCTGACATCGGAAACACCGGCTGTCAGAGCTGCTGTGCCATACAGTTGGGCTTGAATGCGGTAGGTTTCGCAATCGCTTCGGCTAACAACGTCACCGGATAACTCCACAGTGACCGCGTCGCGTTCGGTCTCCACCGAATCCAATGTGAGTGTCTCTGACGGCGTCAAAGAGTTAATCACTGCTGGATCACCGTGATAATACTGCGAATCGGTCAATAAGAAATCGATGGCATCGCCAACGTGTTCTTCGGCGGTTTCAGCCTGGGTGGGAACGGTATTGATGGTGACTAAAGTATCGGAACACCCAAAGGTAACGCCCTCGACGTCGTCTGGGAACGTGCCAGATTCAGCGACCATGTTGATTTGTAGAGGCTGAAAATCATCGTCAGGGTCAGAAGCAGGTGAGCCTAGGATGTCGTCGTCGGCATTGGAATTGGACGGGGTATCGGCGTTTGGGAAGAGTCCACAGCCCGTTAGCAAAAGAGCGGATGCGGCAAGTGCTGCGAGGGCGGGTGGGTATTTCAAACTAGAACTCCTACGGGCCGGAAAACGGCAACGCAAATTGTGTTTGCCTGTGATTGTAGCGTGGATTGTTCGCTGTGCTGGTTAAACATTCGGTGCAGGTGCCCGGGTGGCTTAGAATAAAAAGTTCAGATTTGTTTTGACTTTGAGGTTTCTTAGCTTCCGATGAGACATGGTGCACCACACGGTGATGTTTCTGGGTCGAATCCACAACGGATCGATGCTGGATATGAGCAATCGCTAACCGGACGGGATCGGTTTGCCGACCCGCTTTTGGGCGGCGGCGTAGGTAAGGTAGCCGGCAATGCGGTGGAAACCGGTTTGGGCTCAGCTCACGGTAAAACCATTTTGTTAGGTGAGCACTCGGTGGTGTACGGCGCCCCAGCCATTGTGCTACCACTTTTGGATTTGCAGGCTACCGCTTCGATTCGGCGTGCTCGGCGCGGGTACATCACCTCGGATTTATACACCGGGCCCTTGGGCGCTGCTCCGGCCCATATGCAGCCCGTGCTCACCTCGCTGCGGGCATCGGCTGAACAGCTTGATGTGCGCGCGGACCGGGTGGAATTGACTTTGCGTTCGACTATCCCATTTGAACGCGGCTTGGGTTCATCGGCGGCGACGTCAGCGGCGGTGGTGCGGGCGGTAGCCAATCTGGCAGGCGTTCGCCTAAGTGCAACCCAAACGCACGCACTAGTTCAACAGGCTGAGCAAGTGGCACATGGCACCTCATCAGGATTAGACGCCCACGCGGTGCAATCGATGACACCGCTGCGTTTCCAACAGGGCAAGCCGACAACGGTCAAAGTCGCTGATAAATTTACTTTCGTCATTGCCGATACCGGCACCTCGGGGTCAACCGCGGCTGCCGTTGATGGTGTCAGCATGCTGCGAGACATTCAATCCCGCGTGGTGGACCGGGTTGTGGAAGACCTTGCGAATTTGACCGACGACGTCGTCTATTCGCTGGGCATTGGGGACCCGATTCGTGTCGGCCAATCGATGCATGAGGCGCATTCGCTGCTGGCCTATTTAGGTGTCTCCTCGCCGGCATTGGACGCCGTGGTTGCCGCAGCTTTAGAGGCTGGTGCCTATGGGGCAAAACTGACCGGCTCTGGTTTGGGCGGTTGTGTTTTAGCCGTGGTCCCGGACCAAGAACAGGCCGGCGATGTTGCTGCAGCTATGACGGCGGTGGGCGCAACCCGGACTTGGACCACCTCGTTGACCCCGAATAATTTCGAGTTGATGACCGCACCAACCGCACGGGTTGGCAAGGAGGACCGCTAGTGGCCGCAGTTGCACGAGCCCACCCCAACATTGCACTGGTGAAATACTGGGGCAAAGCCGATGACGAGCTCATCATTCCTGCCGCCGGGTCCATGTCGATGACCCTGGACAAATTTGCCACTACCACTAGCGTGGCCCTTACCAGCGGCTCAGATACTTTTGAACTCAATGGCACCACGGCTGATGCCAAGGCGACCGCCCGGACGACAGCATTTTTAGATTTGGTGCGTGATTTGGCGGCACAGGCCGGACTCGATACAGCACAAGCCGGAGCGCAGGTGGTATCCTCCAACGAAGGTCCAACCGCGGCCGGTATGGCATCATCAGCATCTGGTTTTGCCGCACTGGCAACGGCTGCGGCTACAGCCTTTGGAGTTGAATTATCCTCCCGACAGCTCTCCCGGCTGGCTCGACGCGGTTCCGGCTCGGCATCGCGGTCACTGATTGACCGTTTTGCGGTATGGCATGCCGGCACCTCGGATGCCACCAGCTACGCCGAACCCATCAGTGCCCCCGATATGGCGATGGTTTCGGTCACCGTTAATGCCACGGCCAAAAAAGTTTCCTCACGAGACGGCATGACCGCTACCCGGGACACCAGCCCGTACTATCAGGCTTGGATTGATACCACAGTAACCACCCTTAATGAAATGCTAGCCGCCTGTGCGGCCGAAGATTTCACCCGCATTGGTCAGCTCACCGAAACTCACGCTCACCGCATGCACGCGGTGATCAATGCCAGCCACCCACCAATCCGTTACCTCGCCCCGGAATCGTGGCAAATCTTTGAAGAAGTTACAGCCATGCGCCAGATGGGTCTGGAAGCCTATGCAACCGCCGATGCCGGACCAAATGTAGTGATTATTTGTCGCCCGGATGACGCCGCCGCTGTTGCCGCACGAGTCGGCGCATATGGCCAGATCAATACGTTTTCGCCAGGGCCTGGAGCCCACCTGGTGGATGTTGCATGAGGCCACTCCCATTTCAGGTGGCCGCGCCCGGCAAACTCTATGTGTGCGGCGAATATGCCGTCGTGACCCCGGGCTTCCCGGCAATTTTGATTGCGGTAGACCGCTACGTGACCGTTACCGTAACCCAGGCGCAGCCAGCCGATACGACAATGCCCACCGAACATTTATTGGCATATGACCACGGCGTGGCAGCCGCCGAACACAATGATTTCGGTACCGACTACGCCATGGCCGCCTGGCTGGTGATGGATTCCCTGCGTGCCGAACGCCAGCTGGAACGCATCCCCGTTGACCTGCACTTTAGCTCCACGTTGCGCTCCGACACAGGCGAAAAATACGGCTTGGGCTCCTCCGGTGCCGCAACGATGGCGGTGATCACCGCGTTTAATGAGCTTTATGGTCTGGGACTTAGCTTCATCGATAAAATTAAACTCGGGCTGTTGGCATCCATTGAGATCTCACCAAAATCCTCCGGTGGGGACCTGGCCGCTGGTGCCCTGGGCGGTTGGGTATATTATCAAGCCCCCGACCGCGATAATCTAGCGCGGGTACTGACCGGCAACACCAGCGTATCCGAAGCATTGCACGGTCCCGCCTGGCTGCCCATGCGTGCACGCCGCATTCCCACCCCCACGGATGTTCAAGTCCTAATCGGTTGGACAGGCAGCCCGGCCCAAACTGATCAGCTGGTCACCCAGGCCACCAACACCGGCAACTGTCTCAACTGGATAGATACTTTCTTGCGTCCCTCAGCGGCCAATGTGAACAGCCTGATCCTGGCGTTGGGTGAAGAAAAATTTCCACTGATCCACACCGGCATCCGTACAGCACGTAAACTACTAGCCCGCATGGCAGCACACACCGGAACCGTAATCGAGACGCCACAACTGACCACGCTGATTGAAACCGCCGAACTTATTGAAGGCGTCTCGGCGAAAACCTCGGGTGCCGGAGGTGGCGACTGCGGTATCGTGTTGGCCGAACCCTGGGTCGACCCCACCGCCGTCTACGACACCTGGCGCAGACACGGGATTCAACCCCTCGATTTGACCGTGACACAACTGGGTGTCGGACTCAAGGAGTAACCATGGCACAGTCTCGCAAAGATGACCACATCCGGTTGGCTGCAGCCCAACAAGAACAGCTCCAAGACTCCCGCAATGCCTTCGACGACGTCGACTTTATCCACCACGCCCTAGCAGGTATTGAGGCCGACGACGTCGATACCACCGTGAATATTGGCCCCTGGACCCTGGACGCGCCGCTGTACATCAACGGCATGACCGGGGGCACTGACACCGCGCTGCCCATCAATACCGCTCTGGCCCAAGCCGCGGCGGTCACCGGGGTGCCCATGGCTTCTGGATCGGTGGGCCTTGCCCTGGATCAGCCCGAGACCGCAGCATCATTTACCGTGATTCGACAGCACAATCCACACGGCATTGTCTGGGCAAATTTGGGTGCTGGACGTAGCCTGGACCACGCCAAAGCCGCCGTGGAACTGCTGGCAGCAGACGGCTTGCAAATCCACCTCAACCCCATTCAGGAAACCGTGATGCCTGAAGGTTCCCGCCAATTTTCCAGCTGGCTGGGCTTACTAGAAGATATCGTGGCCGGGGTTGAAGTGCCGGTGATTGTCAAAGAAGTTGGATTCGGGCTCAGTGCTAAAACCGTAGAACAGCTTTACAATATTGGGGTGCGAATCGTCGATGTAGCCGGTTCCGGTGGTACCAATTTTGCGCGCATCGAAAACGCACGCACCCCGCACCCATCGTCGGTCATTGAGGCCCACGCCAAATTTGATTGGCTGGAATCCATGGGCCTAACCGCTATCGACTGCCTGTTAGATATCGCTACGGTCAACCACCAACTGACCGTGTTGGCCTCCGGAGGTGTCCGCAACCCCCTGGACGTCGTACGCGCCCAGGCGCTTGGTGCCAGTGCTGTAGGTATGGCCGGCAGTATGCTGCGAGTAGCGATGTCTGATGGAGCCGAAGGCGTTATCGAAGTGCTCGATTTATTCAAAACCCGGATCCGGCAGGTATATGCACTCCTGGGTGTTCGCACCGCAGCCCAATTAACCCAAACCGATGTAATGGTTACCGGGGCCAGCGCTGAACGGGCCCGGGCCCGCAACATTGATGTCACACGGTTTGCCGACCGTGCCAGAATTTAACGCACACGTTTAGCTCGAAGGAATACCGTGATCGATCCCACCCCGATTGAACCATCCAAATCTACCTATCACGACACCTTTACCACGGCTGTACCCACCCGTTGGGTAGGACCGTTACGCATGAGCGGTGCCGCCTTTGACGGTGTCGAGGAAATCGATGTGCCGCTAGCCACCTACGAAACTCCACTGTGGCCATCGGTGGGCCGTGGCGCCAAAATATCGCGCATGCTCAGTTCCGGAATTACCGCGACCGTGCATGACGAACGGATGACCCGCTCGGTACTGTTTACCGCCCCCGATGCCGGCACCGCCCAAGCCGCAGCCGAAATTATTCAAACCCGCTTTGACGAGCTGGCCGCCGTCGTCACCGAAGGCTCCCGCTACGCCCAGCTCCTAGAAGCCCACCCGGAAATTGTCGGGAACCTGCTGTTTATACGTTTCGCCTACCTCACCGGCGATGCCTCGGGCCACAATATGGCCACCGCGGCCTCAGATTCGCTGATGTCCACCATTCTGGGCTGGAACATCGGGCTGTCCTACGGGTCGATCTCCGGTAATTTTTGTACCGATAAGAAAGCCACCGTCGTCAACGGTATTTTAGGACGAGGCAAAAAGGTCACAGCCGAGCTGCTTATTCCACACCACATCGTGGAAAATAACCTGCACACTACCGCCGCCAAAGTTGTAAAAATGGTGGTCACCAAAAATTATGTGGGCTCTAATGTTGCCGGTGCCATCCGCTCAGCTAACGCGCACTTTGCCAATATGCTCTTAGCGTTCTATTTGGCCACCGGACAGGATGCGGCAAATATTGTAGAAGGGTCTCAGGGTTTTGTATGGGCTGAGGACCGTGAAGAGGGATTATACTTCGCCGTCACCCTGCCGCATCTGATCGTTGGGACCGTAGGTAACGGCAAACACCTGCCATACATTGAAGAAGCCATGGCCCGCATGGGGATAGGTCAAACTTCCGCCCCCGGTGCTGATTCGCGTAGACTGGCTAGCTTGATTGCAGCTAGTGTGCTGGCCGGCGAATTATCGCTGCTGGCAGCCCAAACGAATCCGGGCGAACTAATGCAAGCACACGTTGCCTACGAACGCCCTCAAGCATAGGCATGACCAAAAGGAGACACCGGTGAAAATAGGCATCCATGACCTGGAAGTTGCCACAGCACACTATGTAGTGGACCTTGATACCTTGGCCGAACATCACGGTATCGACCCCAATAAATTCCATCTGGGGTTGGGCCAAGATACCTTCTCCATGCCGGCCCCAGACGAAGACATCGTCACCATGGCTGCCGAAGCCGCCCAAACTCTACTGGAACGCCACGACGCCACAAAAATTCGCCAGGTACTATTTGCCACCGAATCCTCCGTGGATCAGTCCAAAGCCGCCGGGGTATTCGTCCACGACCTGCTGGGCCTGCCCGCCAATGTGCGCTCCATAGAACTCAAACAAGCCTGCTATTCCGGAACAGCCGCCCTGCAAATGGCCATCAACGCTATCGCCCGGACTCCGGATGAACAGGTACTTGTGGTCACCTCCGATGTTGCCCGTTATGCCTTGGACTCCGGGGGCGAACCAACTCAGGGTGCCGGAGCGGTAGCTATGTTGATCACCGCGGAACCCAATCTGGTGGAAATTGAGCCACACTCCGGTTTTAACACCTTGGATGTTAATGACTTTTGGCGGCCCAATGACTCGACCACCCCCTTCGTCGACGGGCAGCTCTCCCTTGACGCCTACCTGCAATCCACCCTGGCAGCCTGGGACGACCTGGCTGCACGACGTGCAATAACCATCGATGACGTCGACCGGTTCCTGCACCACCAGCCCTTCACCAAAATGGCGCGCAAACAACTGGCTGCCCTAGCAGAACATACCGGCACCCAGCTTTCCGAGGCCCTGATCGAAGAATCCATGAGCTATAACCGCGCCCTGGGCAACACGTATACGTCGTCGTTATATTTTGCACTGACCGCCCAGCTGCATAATAATCCCGACCTGGCTGGCAAACGTCTCGGCTTCTTTTCCTACGGTTCCGGGGCCGTAGCCGAATTTTTCACCGGCGTTGTGCAAGACGGCTACCGCGACCACCTCTACCCACAACATGTGGCAAAACAACTCGATAACCGGGTGAAACTCAACTACGATGACTACCGCGACCTGCACAACGGGTTCGCAGCCACGTCCGAGGCTTTCACCACACCAAAAACCACGAATGCACCCTTCCGGTTCAGTGGCGTGACCGAACAGCAACGTCGCTACGAGGCACAGTGAGCTACCCACTCGTTGACATCCAAGCAGTAGTCGCCGCCTTCGGCGACACCATGACCGAGCGTGGCCGCAGCTACGCTAGCCAAGACCGCGTGCTAACGCTCAAGTTCAATGCAGAATCCGGTCGACTTGTCGGTCGGGTACGCGGCGCCGAAGACAAAATTTGGCGGGCTTCCGTAACCCTGCACAAAACGGAGCGCAGCTTAGGCGGTATCGCGGTTTGGGACGTAGATTGGGCAACCTGTAGCTGCCCGGTAGGGGTCGATTGCAAACACGCTGCCGCACTGATCTTCGAATCCAATGAGCGCGCCGTGGCCGAATCAGATGTGCTCAGCGCCGCCGATCTGCAACAGACCAGCCAACCCGAACAGGCTGAACAAGGCATCCCCGGACTGTCCTGGCGTCAAGTGGTCCAGGAACTACTGCCAACCATCGACTCCGAACAAGAATTCGTCGACGTTGCACTCGGTGTCGAAATTCATGCGCTGCACACCGAACCAGCAGGGTATCGCAGCCGATTTGTGTGGCGTGAAGCCACCACCGCCGACTTAGAACAGCACACCGAACTCACCGTGCGCCTCCGACCACTACGTGTAGGCGCCCGCGGCGGCTGGATCAAAGGCAACATGAACTGGACGATGTTCGATCTGCCATTCCAACAATCGGCGCTGGGCGACTACCAATTTTTGCCCGAACAACACGATGCCTTACATGAACTCAACCGTTTATACACCTCATCGGTGTCATCCCTGGGCTCCAATGACGTCATCACTCTGGCCACGATCAACATGCCACAGCTATGGGATGTGTTGACCAAAATTGACAACGCCGGCATCCCGCTGGTTCCGCTGCAGAAAATTATTCACCGGGTAACAATCACCGATGCGGCACGCATCATTTTCGATGCCACCGAGACCGCCGACGACGACGTCGCCTTGACCATCCAGGCACAACTGCCCTCCGAAACACTCATCCCTTCGGGAACCCTGGGCGCCATCGGCCTCTATACAATCGATTACTATCCGGATTCGGCTACCGCAGATATCAATATCATCCCGGTGTCACAGCCATTGACTCGTACGGTCATGGACCTGATCGAATCGCCCGAGCCCATGGTCATCCCCGCCGATGACACTGAAGATTTTTTCGAAAATGTTTATCCGCTACTGGCCGGCATCATCCCATTAGCTAGCCAGGACCAGTCCGTTGAACTGCCAGATATTCCACCATCTATCTTAGAGCTGACGCTGGAGTATTATCAGGCCACCCACCAGGGTGAACGCCAAGATCACGTCCGGATCTCCGCTAAATGGGATTACCTGGGCACCGAAGATCAGACCGAACACCGCCAACGCGTATTGGCAGATATTGCCGACGACGTGGAACTTGAGGCCATTCCCGGCAAAACCATACTGATCGGCGCTGACGCCGCAAGGTTCGTGGCCGAAGCACTGCCCACATTGCAACAGCACGACTACGTTCGCATTATCGAAAACGAAGCCCGCCCGGCCTATACCCGGTTGACCGGTGACCCTCACATCGTCATCAATGCCACTCAGTCTGAAAAAAATGATTGGTTTGACCTAGGCTTTCAGATCACCATCGAAGAACGCACCATTCCGTTCCGGCAACTGTTCATCGCATTGGTACGCAACCAGGATAGCCTCCTACTGACAGACGGCACCTATTTTTCGTTGAACCATCCGGCATTTGAGCCACTACGAAAATTGCTGGAAGAAGCCTCCACCATGGAAGACTTTGGGGTTGATAATACCTCGATCTCCCGGTTCAATGCGGCCTTACTCGATGAAGCCGAAGACGCCGCAGACACTTTCCAAGCAGACCCGGCCATAATCGAGTGGCAAAACGCTTTGGCCGTCCTACGCGATGCCACCGATATCCCCAAACTTGAAATCCCTGCTGCACTGCATGCTGAGCTACGCGACTACCAACACGAAGGTTACGAATGGTTGTCCTACCTCTATGACCTCGGCCTGGGTGGGATCCTTGCCGACGATATGGGCTTGGGCAAAACGGTGCAGTCATTGGCGATGATCGCAAGGGCCAAAGCTATGGGCCAAGACAAACCGTTTTTGGTAATCGCCCCGTCGTCGGTTTTGGCGGTTTGGCGATCTGAAGTTGAACGTTTCGCACCGGATTTGAACGTCGTCATCGTTGACGTATCCAACCTGCGCCGCACCGAAACCATGGCATCAATTCGACAGCGAGCTGATATCGTCGTCACCTCGTATGCCATCGCCCGGTTGGATGAAGCCTTTATTGCCGAAGACGCTTGGGCTGGGCTCATCCTGGATGAAGCACAGTTTGTTAAAAACCACCAGACCAAGGCGCATCGAGCGATTCGAAACTTTCGTGCCGGGTTTAAACTTGCCATCACTGGTACGCCGATGGAAAATACCCTGTCAGATCTGTGGTCGATATTCCGGCTCGTGGTGCCGGGCATGCTTCCAAGATTTGCTACCTTCCGGGAACTGTATTTGCGCCCCATTGAAGCGGCCCAGCGTGTTGCCCGGACTGAACCAGGTAACACCGACGACGTCGAAACGCAGGCACAACGACAAATGCGGTCGCAGCAAGCCATGAGCACACTGCGTACAAAGATTCGGCCGTTCATGTTGCGCCGTACCAAAGAGGCCGTTGCCTCTGAGCTGCCGGATAAACAGGAAATGGTTCTGCAGGTTCAAATGGAGACGGAGCACCAGCAGCTCTACCAGCAGATTTTGCAGCGTGAGCGTAAGAATGTTTTGAACCTGGTAGCCGATATGGATTCGAATCGGATATCCATTTTCCGTTCCCTTACCCTTTTGCGGATGCTCGCATTGGATCCGGCAATCGTCGATGAGCAGTATGCTCATGTGCCGTCGTCGAAGCTCAATGATTTGATGAGGCGGCTGACTGAAATACTGCCCGAGGGACATCGGGTCCTGATCTTTTCCCAGTTCACCTCATTCCTTGGCCGGCTGGGTCAAGAATTGAGCCAGCGTGATATTGACTATGCCTATTTGGACGGCTCAACGCGTAACCGCGGTGAGGCGGTTGAAAAGTTCCGCTCTGGTGATGCTCCCGTGTTCTTAATTTCCTTGCGCGCCGGCGGCTTTGGTTTGACGCTAACCGAAGCTGATTACGTATTCCTGTTAGACCCGTGGTGGAACCCCGCGGTTGAATCCCAAGCAGTGGATCGTGCCCACCGAATCGGCCAGGATAAAAATGTCATGGTTTATCGGATGGTTTCTAAGGGTTCCATTGAAGAAAAGGTGCTGGCCTTACAGCAACAAAAAACCGAGATGTTTGCGGCACTGACCGAAGACGATACTGCTTTCGCCTCCAACGTCACCGCAGACGATATTCGTGCGCTGTTTGATGATAGTTCCAGCGATTTTGATGAGTTGACGGGGGAGTCGTAGAAGACTCTAACAGCTGAAAAATTGGGCTGGAGTCCTTCCTCGACTCTTTCGGTGTTGTAGTAGACCAAGTAAATGGGCCATGTAGTCGTCTAGTTCGTTTAGGAAATCGTCGCTGGTAGCAAACTGTTCTCTGTTGCGGTGGGATAGCTGAGCAAACTGTGTTTATCCTGGGGTCCAGCATCTTCCGGTACGCAATATCTGCTTGCAACCGCTGATTCTCATAGCGCAGCTCAACTTATGCTGTGAGTTCTGCCAATGCAACCGTCACCAAAGATACAAACGTCCTACTGCCCAGTGTGCCACGGTAAAGGTATTTCCAGCCGTCAATAAAAACTCCCCGGTTGTTGGTTTTTCAGTCCAACTCCTGGGAGCAGTTCATAGGGCCGCATGCCTCTGCATTTAATCCCACAAGAGGTTCTGATAATGGGTAGCGCTACTTTACGCCGTCATGGCAGAGACGCTGTTGTGCCGCACCGGCGGCTGTGGGTAAGTCAAGATGGCGAAAGTTATCCACAATATATCTAAATCATATTGTAATATACTCAAAGTATGATAAAAGAGAGTTAAAAGCACTTACTTCAATAATAAAGTAGATAAAAATACTTAAAAGCATTGCCTGACGGTGTAGTATGCGTTATACTAGAGCTAAGAGCAGCTCATCTAATCAGTTTTTCTCTTCCTGTTTCACTATTTCTCCGTCAACTTTTCATGCCCATCTGAGTTGAGAGGCTGCCATCCGTGCATCAAACAATCTTCCCTAACCTCGGAGACCCTGTGTCGGTCGATGCGATTAACGAGGATCGAATCGACGAGATGACCTTGGGCGAACTTGCTTATGCCAGAGCGCTCTTTGGGCAGAAATTTTCTGAACGGTTAGCCCAACCCGGGTCGATCAATGAAATCGCCACCTTTACTTCTGCGCGTGGTGCTGACTGGTCAGGCCACGATGTCGGACATAGCCAGGCGAGTCAAGATGCTCAGTGCGCTGATAAGGCTTCTGGCTCGGGCCCGGTGGCACCGGATAACTATGTGGACACTTTGCAGGCAATCATGTCGCTGATGACCACAGAAGACCGCGCCAATGATGCAGCATTGGCTAATTTGGTGAGGAAGTTGGAAGTTGCATGCCGCGCCCAAACGGACTATCTCGGGGTTCCCGAAAATCATAAAGGTTTCCGTGACGTCAAAGAGATACTGCGTAACTCCATGCAAATGTCAGGCTATCGGGCCAATAGGATCATAGCGCGTGCAAAGTACGTCACTTATGGGACTGCTACGGATCAAACTGTAGCTGGCGCGACCCCAAAGCTTGCCAAGGTTGCATCGTCGTTCAGCGCAGGAAAAATCCCAAGCGAAAATCTCGATCGCATTATCCAACTGGATGAAGACCTGGCGAAATATGCAGCAATAGTAAACCAAACACCGGAATACAAAGATCTCGTCTTGCAAGCCTTTGAGCCCACCTTAAAGGAGGCGGCTGAAACTGCGACGCCCGAAGAAATCACCCAAGCGAAACAGCGGTGGTTTGGACGTATTGCCTATCACATCGATGCTGATGGGCCATCACCGTCTCAAGCCCTCAAGAAGCAACCGGATAACGCCCTCCATCTACGGTCTCACGACGATGGGACGGCTACCGTCTCCATGCATATGGATCCTGTGTGGGCTGCAGTTTGTCAAGAATTTCTCAATACGAACCTGAACTATAAAGGCAATAAACCCCTGCTGCCCGAAAACATTGAAAACCTCTATAAAGCCATGGCCGATGCCAAAGCTGCCCAGCAACAAGACCCCGCAGCCCAGGATCGCCAAACCAATGTGACTTCAGAAGCCAACGAGGAGTCAGAAGAGAAACCCGATGACGGGACCTTTGTGGCTGAGGACGCTGAAGGAAACACCTATACGACACAGCAGGCCGATTGGATTGACGTACTCACAAGAGCTCAACGGGCAGGGGCTGTTGTACTAGGCGCCTTATGGGCTGTTATGAGTATGGACCCGGATGAAGCGGCCGCCAAACGAGCACATGGCTCACCAGCAAAACTGGTAATTGTTCAAGATATACAGACCGCTTACGTGACACTCGGGCTTCCAGCGTTGCCCGAAGCGGTGCGACGACCAACAGGCCCCGATGGGATCACCCCCGCAACGGCCAAACTTTCCGGCCCCGAGAGCCTCGCCGACACTATATATGACGGTACCTATACACGCCACGCCAACAAGACGTCTTGGACGCCTTACCAATCAGAAGCCGTCAACATCGGACCAGTGCACCCCAAAAACGCCAAGCAGATCGGCTGTGATGCGGAACTTGTGGGCCAAATTTGGAACGGCCAGGACATTGTGTTGAACGAATACCGCAGTAAACGTTTATTCACCACCGCCCAACGTAAAGCCATATTAGCTCGTGATAAAGGATGCCAGGCACCAGGGTGCACCGTGCAAGCCACATACTGTCAATGCCATCATTGCCAAGAGTGGTCCAAAAATGGGCAAACCAATGTCGATAATGGCATCACATTATGCGCGCGCCACCACGCAGACATACATAACGGTAAATGGATTATCCGCAAAGTGGACGGGGTAACCTACTTCCAGCCAGCTCGCTGGGTTGACCCGTACCAACCATTACTGCGAAACCTGTATTGGAACATCTAACAGACGACACAGTCCGTTAGCGACTTAGCTTGACCGTTACCGTGTCGCCTACCGTGCCTTGCCGTCCCGGGAGCACAAGGTGCTCATCGACTACTTCAATTGTGGTTGACTCCTCGGTTGCCGCAATCACAACACCCGACACCTCGCCGCTGCCACCAAGCAGACTAGCTACCGAGTCAGAAAGTACCGAGGTATCTAACGTGCTGACAGGGCCCAGATCAAGAATTTTTCCATCCTCAATGACCGCCAAACGGTCCGAAACCGTCTTTGCTTCGTCAGGATCATGCGTGACATAAATCGCCGAAGTGCCGGTCTGTTTCAATAACTGTCGAATATCTACCGCCAACTTCTGCCGCAAGCCTCGGTCCAAAGCAGATAAAGGTTCATCAAACAAAATAACCGCTGGCCGAATCACCAAACACCGGGCTAAAGCAACCCGCTGCGCCTGGCCGCCGGACAACTCGTTGACCCCGCGATCAGCCAACTCTGATATCTGCAACATATCCAAAACTTCGGCAACACGACGACGGCGTTGGGTAGCAGGGACCTTCGCAGCCTCCAAACCATACGACACATTGGCTGCAACACTACGATGCGGAAAAAGCTGGGCATCTTGGAAAACCATCGTGCAGTCACGCAAATGCGGGGGAGTGTGGCGCCGATCGTCATCCGTAGTTTTCCCAGCAATCACAACCGAACCGGAGGAAGGATGCTGCAATCCAGCGACAATCCGCAACAAGGTAGACTTTCCCGACCCAGATGCACCAAGCAAACCAAGAATCTCACCGACAGCCAATTGCAAATTCGCGCCGGTAAGTACCTGATTATCTTCCGAATAGGCCAAATGAACGTCGGTAAGTTCAACGGCGGTCATACAGTTCTCCTCAGCTGCGGACGGATGCGTTCGCCAACCAACAGCGCCAGCGATGCAACGACGCCTAAAATAACTGCGGCAGCCAGCGCCATACCAAAGTTCTCGGCACCTGGACGATTCAGCAAACGTACGATATAGACGGGCAATGTTTGATAATTTGGTGAGGCCAAAAAGCTAGTGGCACCAAACTCACCAAGTGAAACCGAAAAACTCAAGCCTGCCGCAAGACCAACGGCGCGCACCAAATACGGCCCATCAATCGTCCGCAAAATACGCCCCGGGCTAGCCCCCAATACTGCGGCGGCTTGACGCTGTTTCGGATCAACGGCAGCCAAAATAGGAATCAAACTACGCACAACCAACGGTAGAGCGACCACCGACTGAGCCAACGGAACCAAAACGCCAGATTGCCCCAGATCCGGACTAACCGCATGAATAGAAACAAGAAACCCGAAACCGATCGTCACAGACGAGACACCCATCGGCAACATAATGAACGTGTCCAGAAAGCGTTGGCCTCGAGCAATCATAGGGGAGTTGACCTTGTGGGTGAGTAATAATGCCAGCAGAATGGCAACAATCAAAGTAATCAAAGTGGCATCAATGGCGATCTTGACCGAATGTTCAAGCGCCTGGGCAGCAGTGGTACCACCGGCAAACCCAGAACCTGAAGACGTAGCCAACAAACGGTAATTATCCCAACCATAACCATCATCTGTGGCCAACGAACGTTCCACCAGTGTGACCATGGGCCACAAAATAATGGATATAACAGCAAATAACGTGATCCCCAGAGGTAACCAATCGGTGCGCGATAACGGCTGCCGCCTGGGAAATTGCAGCCGTAAAGCAGTGGTAGTGTAACGCGATAACCGTTGGGTGAGCCACACAGATACGAGCACAAAGCACACCTGCAAGGCAGAAAACACGGCCGCAGTGCGCAGATCGAGAAAAGTTTGGGTCTGCCGGAACACCTCGGTTTCGAGGGTGCCCACACCCGGTGAACCCAAGGTGCGCACCAGCGAATACGCCGTCGAACAGTAGAGAAAAACCAACCCGGCTGAGGCACCGATGGCCGGCATCAAGGCCGGTAGCGTGATAGTGAAAAACGCGCGAGCCCGGGAGGCACCGAGACTGCGGGCTGCTTCGACTGTGCGTGGGTCAAGCATTTGCCATAAACCACCCACCTGACGAGCAATCAAGCTGATATTAAAAAACACCATGGCCACAATGACGGCGGCGGTGGTCTGATCTAAGCCAAGAAACCCGAGGGGTCCTTCAGCTCCCAGTAATGCCCGGAAGGCCACACCAACAACCACCGTGGGTAACACGAAGGGCACCAGGGTGACCGAGCGCAGGATGCTTCGCCCCGGAAAATCGGTGCGATAGAGAATGTAGGCGGCAGGAATGCCGAAGACTACCGAACCGGCAGTGCCCAGGGCGGCCATCGTCAGTGTATGACCGGCGATGGCCCAGGTGCGACCGGTAGTCAAAACCTCACCGAATGTGCTCAGGTCCAGGGCTCCGGCGTCGTTGGTAATGCCCCGTAACAGCATGGCACCCACTGGCCAAGCAAAGAATACGGTGACAAACCCCAGGACCACCGCCAGGGCGATACCCGCCCCAATACGGCCAATCACGCGTCGGTATTTTCGTACAGTTGGGTCCAGTCGTCCAACCAGTTATCGCGGTTTTGGGCTACTTCATCAAGATCTACAGTGATGGGGTCCTCAGATAATGGTGCATACTGCTCCCAATCTTCTGGAAGCTCGACGTCGTCACGAACTGGATACATGTACATTTCATCTGGCAGCGTCTGCTGAAAGTCAGCGTCCAACATGAACTCAATGAACGCTTTGGCGCCATCTGGATTTCCGGCATTATCCAGCACTCCGGCATATTCAACTTGTTCGGTACAGGTGGATGAAATGGATGAGGTGCTGCCATCTTCGGCCGAAGGGGACGAAGAGTAGGATAGCACTAAAGGATATTCCCCATCACCGGCAGCAGTGAAATCCGAGTAGTAGGCATCCGACCAACCGCTAGCAATCTTTGCGCCGTTATCCAACAGGTCTTGCCAGTACGCCTGCCAGTCGTCTTGGGCTTCAATGGTGGCAACTAAAAAGGCTAGTCCCGGTGACGACGTCGTAGGATCTGTGGTGACAAACAGGTCCTTATAGGCCGGGTCGGTGAGATCCTCCAGCGATTCTGGCGGGGCCAGATCTGAGTCGTCGAACCAGTCATTGTCCATGTTGACACAGACTTGGCCCTGGTCAATTGGGGCCAGGTCGCCGTCGGTATCGCTGTCTACCGCGTATTGCTGGGCGTCGCCTAACTCAGCCCCGTGGGGAACAAGTATATCTTCGCTCAGGAGAGTGGGTGCCGAATAATTATCGATACCGTAGACCGCATCGACGGTTGGGTTGTCTTTCTGCAAGGTCACCTGATTGAGCACTGCCACAGCATCACCCGGAGAGGTGGTGGTGACACTGTAACCGGATTCTTCTTCGAATTGTGTCACGAGTTCTTCTGGGACGTTGAATGAATCGTGTGTCATGATGGTGACCGATGGTGTTGCTTCTTGGGCGTTATCCGGTGCTTGATCAGCAATAGAGCAGCCGGTGAGCCCCAAGGCCGCGGCCACCAGCAACGGTAATGAAGGTTTCATCAATCCTCCTGTTTGCAAGGAGGGCACGCAGTGCGTGGAGAGTTACGACTTCCTCCGCCAGTATAAACTGGAATCAGGTTCGAGGGTCTGCTGATGCACTCTCAGCAGCTGTGTGTGGGCTGCTCCCCTGTCGATAACACCAACCTACCCCATTTGGCCCGTGAAGGCAGCCGTAGTGGCGCAGTGTGACGTCATTTTGCTTCCTGGCCTTGTGGCACAGCGGCTTGGGCTTTGCGGGTACCGATTATATCCACGATGGCCACGATCAGAGCGGCAGTAACCATGACCATGATGGTGCCGAAGGCCGCTACGAAGGCCCAATCCCAGTTAAAGGCCGAGGCGACCCCGAAAAGCATGGAGGTGACCAGAGCCGTACCTATTGAGGTACCCACGCGCTGACCCGTTTGCATCACACCACCGGCAACACCCGAGACATGGGCAGGCACTTCAATCAGCGTCAGCGTCTGGTTTGGTGACACGATGAAGCCCTGGGCCCCGCCCAACACGGTCAGAGTGAGAATAAGCCACCACACCGGCCAATCCCAAAGATGGACACCAATAACCACGAAGATGGAGGAACCAAGTGCGATGAGTGTGACGGTCATGCCCCAGGCCACCATCGCGCGTCCGGCTCGCAACACGTAACGCCCGGCGACTTGCGATGAAATAGAAGTCAGCACAGCTGAGGGCACTCCCACCAGTGCTGCCATCAACGCGGAAATACCGTGACCGGTCTGCAAGAAAATTGCCACCGAAACCCACACCGAAGTGTAGCCGGTGAAAAATAGCCCAATTAGCAAGGCTCCGTTGCGGTAGGACCGGTTGGCGAAGAGGTTCATGTCCACCATGGGATCGCCGCCGCGGCGCTTATAACGGCGTTCCCACCAGACCCACCAGATCAGCACGACGACGCCGATGGGCAGCAGCAAGTAGTAGATGCCACCCTTATCTAACTCCAGGAACGTCCACATCACCAGCAGGGTGCCCAGCGTGAAGGTAATTGTCCCGATAGGATCCAGATCCGGCTTATGTGTTGCCGAGTCGGCACCTTCGGGCACATAGGCTTGCCACGCCTCGGCGGGGAAACGTTTATAGGCGTAATACATGGCCACAGCTGCAATGGGTACATTAACCAAAAACGTCCAGCGCCAGCCCCAATCTTGTCCAGCCAAGGCAATGAGCCCACCACCAAGCAGGGGGCCGATTGCTACTGAGACCCCGACGACGGAACCAAAGGAAGCAAAGGCTTTGGCGCGGTTTGGTCCTTCAAAAAATTGTTGAATGAAGCCGACCGTTTGGGGGTTGAGCAGCCCCGAGCCGAACCCGGTGATGAAGCGCGCAAACACCAACATGGGGCCATTCAATGCGAACCCGGCTATCAGGGACCCCAGTCCAAAGAGCACCAGACCAGCTACGAACAGTTTGCCGCGCCCGAACGTGTCACCGGCACGACCACCTGCTACCAGCAGGACCCCGAAGGCCAGCGTGTAGCCGGATAACACCCATTGGATTTGGCTGGTTGGGGCGTCTAAAGAATCTTGGACACTAGGCAGCACTACATTGATCGAGGAGATTGACAGCAGGGACATGAATACCGGTACAAGTACCACCACAAGGATGGAACGTTGGGTACCGGTCATCTTCTGCTGCTGTGCCACTACACTCCTTACGACGTCTTGGTTCTCATGTTAGCGCCTGGTGCTCGCTTGCGGTTGGGGCAGAGTAATGGCCCGAATTGAGACGCCATGATCGAATAGATCTTGAGCCATAAACGGCACGATGCGGTGATCTGGAAACAGTTTGCCCAATAGCTCGTGGGCGGTTGAATCGTTTGGATCGACAAACCGGGGCACAATAATGACGTCGTTGAGCATCAGGTAGTCCAGGTACGACCAGTTGACCGGCCCACGCATATCTGAGTGAGTTTGTGGGGCAGGCACGTCAATAATTTCTAAGGCATTGCCCTGCGCATCGGTGGCGGCCGAGAGTATTTCGCGGGTCTGGTTAGTTACTGCGTGGTCTGGATGCGACGGATCTGGTTGAGTATGCAATAGCACCCGGCCCGGCGAGTGGAAGGCCACCAATTGATCTAGATAACCGCCCCATCCGGCAGGTGCTGCCCCGCGGTTTAGACCGTTGGGCAACCAGATGAAATGATCGATGCCAACATTTCGGCGCAGTTCGCGTTCCACAGCGTTGGTTGACCAGCCCGGGTTGCGCTGCTGATCGGTCAACAGGGCTTCGGAAGCAATCGCGGTACCGTTGCCATCGGTAACCCAGGATCCGCCTTCGGATACCATCATGGAAAAGATACGTTGGCTAAAGCCATTGGTATCCGGCAGCAGATCCATTAGCGTGCCGGGCATGGTGTCATCCAGCCCGTAGTCTACGCCCGCTAACCGGCCAAAACCATTGAACGTAAAATCCATCATGCCCAGTACTCGTCGGGGACGACGTCCGGTATTAGGTTGCGGATGACGTGAAACGACCACTGAAAACCCAGTGCGACGCAGCAGGGCATTATTGAATGGCACAATAACCGTGTCGATATCGGAGGAGACATACGACGTCACGGTCTGTTGATCATCAGGATCGACCAACAGTGTAACCGGAACATATTGATTAAGGGTTTCGGCAAGTCGCGTCCAAGCTCGACGCGCGGAGGATAGCTGCCACATGGCCGGCCAATTCACGGTGCCAGCCCGAGGAAAATTCATCCAAACTCGTTGTGTTGGTTCCATTTCGGCCGGGGTAATCCACCGTGACCCTTGAGCCATCAGGCACTCCTCCCTTGTATACCCTCACATCGAGTAGAACATCGCAACAAGCTCCCGAAGTATCCTACCCAACCAACCTGACAATTGCCGTAAAACTGTTGTCCGTGGAGGATGCCCGGTAGCAACGCGGAAACCCATGGGGGACATACTACTAGTCTTAACCGTGGACTGAAACACGACCGGTAGTCTATGCAACACAGTTCGGGCGAAGAAAAGGGCCACCATGGATGATGAAACTCTGACCTCTGACCACCTTTTGGCACAGCTGACTAGCCTGCTGGGCGACGCCGTTATTACGACCGGACCTGAGCTGGACCAGCTGTCTCGAGATAGTTCGCGCTATCACCCAACAGCACCCCCACTTGCGGTAGTCATGGCGCGCACTACTGCGGAGGTTTCGGCGGCGCTGGGTTGGGCACATCGTCATCAAATTACGGTGTCGGTTCGCGGAGCTGGTACGGGCCTGTCTGGTGGGGCCGTAGGGTATGCCGGTGGGTTAGTGCTGTGTTTGCAACAGCTCAACCAAATTCGCGACATTGATGCGGTAAATCGGCTAGCCGTGGTCGAAGCCGGAGTCATCACCGCCGAACTGGATCGCGCCGTTAGAGAACACGGCCTATTCTTCCCGCCGGATCCAGCCAGTGTAGAGATCTCAACGGTTGGCGGAAATATTGCCACCAATGCCGGTGGACTGCGGTGTATCTCGCACGGCGTGACCCGCGATGCCGTGGCTGCATTAGAAGTTGTGCTGGCCGATGGGACCGTGCTCAACACCGGAGCACGCACCCGCAAAAATGTCGTCGGCCTGGACCTGACCAGTCTGTTTGTGGGCTCGGAGGGCACACTGGGAGTAATCACTGCTGCTACCGTGCGCCTAAAACCTGTTCCTCCGGGTACCCCTCGCACCTTCCGAGCAAGTTTCGATGACATTGCAGCCGCAGGAGACGCCGTCACCGCGATCGTCAACGGTAAGGCTCAGCCCGAAGTGCTGGAGTTATTGGATGCCCACAGTGTGCGCACCATTGAAAAAATCTACCCATCGGGCCTGATGGTGCCCAATGCCGCCGTGCTAATCGGCCAAACGGTCGGCGACGACGCCGCAGCCGATGCACAAACGATTATTGAAACGTGCAGCAACCACGGCGCGGTGGATGTGGCCCTTGCCGAAGATGACACCTTATTAGAAGCACGGCGTCTGGCGAACCCTGCTTTGACCGCCAGTGGTCTGCGTGTCTCTTGCGATGTTGGCGTACCCGTCGGAGAGCTGGCGAATATGTTTCGTGGCATTGACGAATTAGCACAACACCACGGTCGGGCCATCTCCATCGTGGCTCACGCCGGCGATGGTAATCTGCATCCAACCGTGCAAGCCGACGATACTCCAGAAGAATACGCTGCCGCCGAGGAAGTTCTTAGCGATATTTCCGAGCTGGCGGTTTCGCTGGGCGGCACGATTACCGGAGAACACGGCATCGGGGCGGTCAAGCACCATGAACTACCCATC
This sequence comes from Candidatus Yaniella excrementigallinarum, assembly GCA_019113675.1. Lineage (GTDB taxonomy): Bacteria > Actinomycetota > Actinomycetes > Actinomycetales > Micrococcaceae > Yaniella > Yaniella excrementigallinarum. The sequence continues at coordinate 22,235 of DXHA01000042.1, read as the reverse complement.
CAACTGGACCAGGCGGTCATAACGGCCCAGCACGCCATTAAACACGCCCTTGACCCCGCCGGGATCCTCACTCCCGGACGGGCCATCTAGCCACGCCAACCCCACTGGAGCAGACCTTGTTGTATGGGCTTATGGGCCTGGCCATCGGAATACTGATGCCAACCCAGTCGGCGATTAACAACCGACTTCGCGCTGCGGTTTCCTCACCCTGGGTGATGGCCACCGTGTCGTTTTGTGTGGGCACCTTGTGCCTGGCATTACTGACCTGGACAACCGAAGGCACCGTTGGTATTGATGGGGCACTGATCGCCCAACAACCCTGGTGGATGTGGATTGGTGGGCTAGTCGGTGTTATTGCCATGACCACTACGGTTTTGCTGTTGCCGATTATCGGAGCATTATATTCCACGGCACTCAACCTGACCGCTCAGGTGATCACCACCATGGTGGTCGACCACTTCGGATTATTTGGGGTAGAAGTGTATAAGGCCAGCCCGTGGCGACTAACCGGAGTGCTGATCGTATTGGTATCGGCCCTGGTTGCTGTGGCGGCAGGCCGTGCTGGGACAGCACCTCAGCATGCTTCAACCTCACCAATCTGGTATTTGGTGGGCCTTGGGGTCGGTGTATGTTTTGGTGTTCAGGTCGCCGTGAACGGTCAACTTGCCGGTGTCCTAGACTCTGCCATTCATGCAGGGTTTGTGTCTTTTGCTATCGGCACCGGTGTCCTCCTGGTGCTTTTGGCGGTAACCCGTCCGTCGTTGCGCCTCCGAGTGCCCGCCGGTGAGCACAGGAATCCGTGGTGGATGTGGCTGGGCGGGTTGCTGGGGGCCATGTATGTTACCGGCGTCGCTTTTTTATCTCCGCTGATCGGTTCTGCTGCAACCGTCATTGCTATCCAAACAGGAATTCTTGCCGGCTCATTAGCCGTGGATCATTTTGGTCTGTTATCGGCACCAAAAAAACCAGTCCAACCACTGCAGGTCGTCGGACTGGTTTTCATGGTTGCCGGGGTGGTTATTACCCACGCCCCTGACTTATAAACCTAAACTTCTAAGGCATCACTAATAAGCTGTTGTACCTGCGTAGCCGATAACAGCCCCTTGGTTACTGCCAGGTCAGTTACTTTCGCCCCGGTCCGGGTGGCTTCTACGGCAAGAGCTGTGGCATTTTTATAGCCGATGACGGGGGAGAAGACGGTGGCCAAACCGGCAGAGCCTTCGACGACGTCGCGCATGAGTTGGTCGTTGGCGGTAATGTCGGTAACGCATTTTTCTACAAACATTGTTGCCGCGTTCTGCAAAATACTAATGGAATCGAATAGGCCGCGGGCCATAACGGGTTCAAATGGGTTTAGTTCCAGCTGGCCTGCTTCGGAAGCCATCGTAATGGCAGCATCATGGCCTGCCACCTGGAATGCCACTTGGTTGACTGCCTCGGCAATGACCGGGTTGACCTTTCCGGGCATAATCGATGAGCCAGCTTGTTGAGCCGGCAGGTTAATTTCGCCGAATCCACCGGACGGGCCCGAAGATAGCAAGCGCAGGTCATTGGCGATCTTAGACATTGTGGTGCCAGCGCGCTTGAGCGCACCGGACAGATCGACAAAAATTTGGGTATCGGCGGTGGCTGCGATTAAATCCGGTGCCGAGGCGATGCTGGTCAGACCGGTGATGTCGCGTAGGTGTTGGATGGCCCGTTCACGGTATCCGTCATGGGCGTTGATTCCCGTGCCGATGGCGGTGCCGCCTAGATTAAGCTCAAGCAGGTCATAACGTACGCGCTTGATACCGGTCATGGAGCGCTCAATCATCGTGGCCCAGGCGCCAAATTCTTGCCCCAATGTCATGGGAACAGCGATCTGCATCTGGGTGCGGCCCATTTTGACGACTGCATCGAATTCATCGGCCTTATCTTGCAGCGATTGACGCAGTACTTCTAAGCTATCGAGTAAGTTTCCCGTCATCTGATGTAGGGCGAGTTTCAGCGCCGTCGGATACACGTCGTTGGTCGACTGGCCCATATTGACATGGTTAAGGGGATGCAATACCTCGTAGTCGCCTTTGGCGTATCCAAGGTGTTCGAGTGCGCGGTTGGCGATCACTTCATTGGCATTCATATTGGTTGAGGTGCCTGCGCCACCTTGAATCATGTCCAAAATGAACTGCTCGTGTAGCTGGCCGGAGGCAACTTCCTGTGCTGCTGCAATAATGGCATTGGCAATGTCGGCATCAAGCGCCCCAACATCCCGATTAGCCGCTGCTGCAGCCTGTTTGATGATCGCCAGAGCGGCAATCAACTCAGGGAATTGTTCCAAACGAGTGGAGGACAGCTGAAAGTTTTCTGCTGCACGAACCGTGTTGACACCGTAGTATGCCTCGGTCGGCAGTTCCACCGGGCCAATGAGGTCAGTTTCGGTGCGTTGATGTGATTGAACTTTGGTCATGACTCTCTTATCCATAGCCGCTGTTAGATACGTACTTCCGTAGGACTGTACCGTAGCGGGTACACATACGAAGACCCAGGCGGATGCCCGGGTAAGCAATTCATAGTTCTCCTGATCGAGGAGCTGGCGTAGCGGAACTTGCCGCTGCATCCACCCACGTCGTTGTGAGTAACGCTAGACCCAGCTTGTGGCTGGCCATACTGGGCCATCATACAACTCATCGTCACGGTGCAGCGATGATATCGCGCACAGCTCGAATGAGTTATCCACAGCTAGTCAGGATGTGGTCCTGTGAAGGTGTCATCAGGCCTAAGCTAATCAGTGTTACTTACCCAAACAAGGTGAGGTATACGAGGTAAATATGTAGACCGCAGCAAAGAGAAGAACGTAAATTTATGATGCCCGTTTATGGCAAAATGTCCTAGTGGCCTGGAGCAATCGCTTCATATGCACGCCGTCACGTTTTATAACGACGCCGTAATCTAAGTTACGATTTGATATCTAAGGCCGACTTGGCGCCGATTGGATATAACAAATTGGTAACGCTAAGATGTAGAAATAATTGACCTTTTTCTTTGGTGAGCAACCGTACATGACTGTTTCAGAATTTCCTTCACGCCGCGAGCTGCGCGAATCCGGCAGCAAAAGTAGGCGTAAAGCTAGCGTTGTTACCGCTGGCGTAGCTGTTGCTGTCTCTTCAGCCGCGGTTGTCACCAGCGGCAACTCATGGGTTGATGGCGATATATTGGCGTATGCCGATAGCACTGTTGGCAGTAGTAATGGTGGTGGGGTTGCAGAAAGCCCGCGACAGACCACTGTCATTCCGGCAGCGATCTCCGGTGGAGACGAACTTGTCGTAGCCAAAATGACCGATGAGATGGCCGCCTCCCAGCTGGGTCTGGGCCAGCTCTATCAGGAAGGCGAAGGCGACGTCGCAGCCGGCCAATTGGCCGTTGCTGAAGCCCAAAACCCGGATAATGGTTCGCTGAAGTCTTTACCGGGCAACCTGCAGATGATTTACCCCGCTGATTCCACACGAATCTCTTCTACTTTCGGGATGCGTGGTAATCCGACAGGTGCCGGTAGCCAGTTCCATGTCGGTACAGACTTTCCGGTGCCATCCGGTACGCCAGTCAAGGCAACAGAGGCTGGGACAGTAATTTTTGCTGGTGTGCACAGTACGGGCGGCAATCGCATTGAAATTGATCATGGCAACGGAGTGGTTAGCGCATACAGTCACAACTCCCAACTAAGTGTGGGTGTTGGTACTAAGGTTTCACAGGGTGACACCGTAGCGCTGGCGGGATCTACCGGAAACTCCACTGGGTCGCACGTGCACTATGAGATTAAAATCAACGATAAATGGGTTGATCCAGAATTCTACTTACCATCACAGTCCAGCGAAGAAGCCTCAGGCAAACAGCACTATACCGTCTCTAGCGCTGACTAAACTTATGCCAAATAACGCTCCGAGCTAGGTTAGCGGCAGGACGCGTTCCAGTAGAGCCGCTAAGATCTTTCGATCCCGGGGTGACAATGACGCCGTGACAGCTTCTTCTACTTGCCGGATTTGTGTCTCCACACGGGTATAGAGTCGGGCGCCATCTTCAGTGATGTTTAGTACTTTGGCCCGCCGATCAGTCTCCAGTGTCTGACGAGTCAGTAGATTCCTGTCAACCAAACCTTTGACAAGGCTCACGACCTGCGATGGATCAAGATCTAGTACCTTCGACAAATTATGCTGAGTGACGGTGTGCTTACCGGCAACTAGCGCCAGGGTGGCATACTGCCGGATATTCAGGTTTTCAGTGGCTAGCACCGTATGCATCGCGGTGTGGAGCTCATGGGTCACTTGGTCTAATAGGTAGAATAGTTGACCGCCCAACGGGGATTGCCCAGCAGCAACTTGGGGCGAGACGGTAGTGTGGTCAGCTGGGTTCGTCACGAATGTCACCTACTATTCTGGCTTCCTAGTATTGACCACTGTAACGACCAGGTACTGCGGATTGGCATACTTGCCCCCTCGGATGGCACCTCATGCTCACTGCTAGTGTCTAAGCTGGTAAGGAAGAATACTTTTTTATGACCAAAACACCCAAGGCTGGCATACCGGGTTGGTTATGGCTGATGATTATCGCCGGCGTCCTGACGCAAACGACGGCAAATCTTGTCAGGCCGGTCACCAGTTATAAACTTATCTTGCTTGGTTGGGGCGAAACGCAAATCGGTCTGGCGACTGCATCATACGCATTATTGCCATTACTTTTGGCGCTTCCTTTCGGTAGATTGCTGAGTCGATTGGCGTCTCCAAGGAACTTCGTTGCTCTGGGGATTACGATACTCGCCGTGGGGGCCGCTTATTTGGCGATCACCGATCATCTTGTACAGCTTATGGTGGCTTCCGCACTGCTTGGGATCGGGCATCTCATGTTCACTATCGGTGGTCAGAGCATGGTCGCCAGACGATCCCGCGCAATGCAAATGGATGCTAATTTCGGTTGGTTTACTGCAGCTTTTTCAGTAGGGCAGATGCTGGGTCCGTTATTGTCTGGCCTGGTACTTGGCAACACATCGCTGACACAAACCGCACTCGATGGAAGCGATCTGGCAGGCAACGTGAACTTGGCGTTATGGGTTGGTGCGATAGCTTCCATCATTGCCGTTCCCGTACTGTACACACTGGGCACCACTCCATCGGTGAACACCCAAACACAAGACATTGTGGCGGTAGAACCTCAGACCAACGCTAAACCTTCGGCACTGAACATCCTGAAAACCCCCGGAATCGCCTCGCATATGCTGGCTGCCTTAGCGTTACTAGCTATCTTGGATATTCTGGTCGCTTTTATGCCACTAGTTGGCGAAACGGTAGGTGTCTCTCCGCTGGTCATTGGTGCATTACTTGCGGTACGCGGTGCAACATCGGTCATTTCACGTATCTTTATTCGACCATTGTCCACGCGCTATCCCCGCAATATTTTATTATTAGTTTCTCTGTTGGTTTCAGCAATTGCAATAGCGATCGTACCGGCGGTAATCGAAAGGGGCATGACCGGGATAATAGCTGCCTTCATTTTTATGTCGGTGGGTGGCTTCACCCTTGGCTTGGGCCAACCGTTGACAATGACCATGATTACCCAGGCTGTACCCCGTACATGGCGCAGTCCGGCTTTAGCGCTGCGCTTGATGGGCAATAGGATTGGTCAAGTCGTGTTGCCGATTGCAGCTAGCGCGGTTGCTGGTCCCATCGGGCCAGCCGGCGGTATTTGGTTTGCTTGTGCCATCTTAGGCGTTTCTGGGATTGAGCGTCTGGTCAGTAAGCGCACTGGACCAAATCCTCCGGTATCCTCACCAACGAGTTAATGTTTGGGTTTACGTCGGGATACTGTCCACCAGATACCGGTGCCAAGTACTAAGACGCCGATAATACCGGAGAACAACCACCACGAGACGGCGCCAGAAAAGCGGCCGTCACTTTCACCCGCGATGTGTTCATCCTCGCTATGCAGCCGATTGCCATGATCCGGAGAAGATAGTTGTGCTTTAATGGCGTCTATTTCCTCATCCGAGGCCGGCGGAAGGGTTTCTAGTTCTGGTTCCTGAACTCCGCGGTCACGGGGCTCAGGCATGATGAGCCGTGAACCGGTATTCGTCTCCGTTCTCCACACTTGAGGAAGCTGATATTGCGGATTATCCGAATACTGGCGTATATCGACAGGGGCTCGGTCTGTCTGTCCGGACGCATGAGCGCTGGACTGTGTCGTAGGTGCAGCCGGTGTTGGAATGTAGGAATTGTTACTGCTGGAAGGAGCTGATGGCGGTGGCACAGGCTGTGCCGGTGCTGTTTGTGCAGGAGGTGTACTGGGCGTTGGTTGCGGCGTACTTGGAACGGGTCCAGGAACTGAGGTGTTGCCAGAACCATTGCCCGATGTTCCCTGGGAAGGCTGCTCAGATGGGGTTGTCGGTTCAGTGGTGGGAGCCGGTGGCGTAGTCGTCGGGTCTGGAGGTGGCGTAGTCGGCGGGTCTGGAGATGGTGTAGGTTTCTGGCTGGAAGTATTGTCTTCGGAGGGGGCTGGTGGTTCTGAAGGAGATTCGCTATCTCCCGGACCGACAGTAACCGTGCATGTGTTATCATAACTGGCTCCGTCACGCCGTAGCTCCAACTCAAGTGAAGTGCCTTCCTGCGCAGTTACTTTAACCTGTGAGTTTGAATCTAGCGTTGTCGTTGTGTCTCCCACTGTTACTACGTCACCTTCTTCGGCGTTAGGAATGGTGACAATAGCGGTCGAATCGTCGGAGGAGATAACTTCACAGGTGACGTTTTCTAGTGGGTTAGAAGCGCCCCCTTGTGTCGGCGACGACGGTCCCGGCGAAGTTTCCGTGTCAGAGGGCTGCCCTGTAGGCGACGGGGTAGTACTGGACTGCGGTGGTTGTGACGGTGATGGCGACGGCGACGTTGGTACTGTATCGTTTGGATTCGGTTCCGGCGTCGTTTGGGTCTGATCACTTGTGGATGGTGGCGATGTTTGCTCGGTGGGCTGGGCAGCACCTAGTGACCCGCAAGCAAGAATACTTGCGGTGGTTATTGCGCCGATGCGGGCAACAAACCTCATGTTATGGGGCACACTGTATCTGCCACCAGACCACGGTCGCCTTCGGAAGCGATATATTCTACCTGTTGGCCTTCTTCTAGCCTACGGAATCCGGTTTGCGCGATGGCCGTATGGTGTACGAAAACGTCATCGGAAGCATCGTCGGGAGTAATAAACCCGTAGCCTTTTTCAACGTTGAACCACTTCACGGTGCCGGAACGTTCATCAGTCATCTGCCACTTGCCGTTTCTTCTCGTTGTGTCGTCACATGCAGGAAAGAGCTTGTATAGCTTTCGAATATGTTAGCGTACAAGGCTTATTCGGGGAAAGGTGAGGCCGTATTCATACGGTGTCACAATATCCTTAATAATAGAAAAATCCCGTCGCCAGATGAAAAGGGGGATCATCCGACGACGGGATTACAACATCACTCGCACCTTGAAGAGGTACCTACAGTCTAAAGAACGTTATTTTGAATTCCCCGAACATTAGCTGTGAGGTTCCTGGACGTCCTAGGTGTTGGTGTAGCCGCGTAGCTTATCCAATTCTCGACGCTGTTTCTTGGTCGGGCGGCCCGCCCCTCGCTCGCGTTTTGGTACCGCCATGAGATAGCGCGGGATTGGTTCGGGGGAGTGATCGATGTATTGCTTAATCGCAATTGGATGACCCACGCGTTTATCTAGTAGGCCGGTAACTTCAATGATTCTTTCCCGACCGGGTTGCCGAAACGTAATAGTGTGGCCTCTGCGCAATTTGAAAGACGGTTTGATGGTCTCACCGTCAACCTTAATTTTGCCACCTTTAACGGCAGTGCTGGCCGCCGAACGCGTCTTGAACAGCCGGACGGCATGCAGCCAGACGTCAACACGGATCCATTCCATATAGGCTAGTTGTTCTCCAGATTACGAAATTGGGATTTATGGAAAACCAATGGTTCATTAATATTGGTAAAGTCGGCCAGATTTGTGACTTCCAGTAGGGCTATCAAGTGATCACCTGCGGGGTACTCGGCGTACCGGGTAGTCTCAAGCCACAGGGCAGCGTCGTCGATAAAAATCGCATCGTCATTCACTTGAGTATTGATGTCAGCGAAACGATCAACGCCTTTTGCTGCCAACTGGCGTGCGATATGACCCTGGCCTTCGCCAAGGATGGAAATGCCGATGGTACCAGCTTGGCGCAGCACCGGCCAGGTTGCCGAGGTGTTCTGGATGGCCACGGATACCAGTGGTGGTTGTAGTGACACTCCAACGGTGAAGGAGGAAACGGCCATGCCGGCCGGCCCAGAATCGGTAGAGGCAGCTAACGCGGCGACGCCGGAAGGAAATTGGCCAAAGGCGCTGCGCAATGACAGCGCCGAAACGTCGTGTGATAGTTGAGCAACGGTAGGAGTCTGGCGAGCTTGAAAAGTAGTTGTCACAATCGTGCCTTAAAGTTTTTGCGATCGAATGCGCTCGAACGCTGTACTTGCCCGACGGCGTATTCCGTGAGGCCGAATCATCACCTGGGGCACCCCACTACAACGGGAGGGTTGCCGTCTTACCAGCCAGGGCTACGATGTGGTAAGAACTCGTGATTCTGCTGCCTAGACTAGCCTACTTTTTCCTCGACCACAGTATAATGTGTCACATTTCTTCAAAGCGGTGGCGGATAGCCTCGGCATGTGCGTGCAGCCCCTCTGATGCGGCGAGTGTTTGGATACCTTTGGCAACCGGTTCAAGACCAGTTTGGTCATAACGAATGTGTTGTTGAAGGCGCAGAAATGATGCGGTATTGAGCCCGGAGGAAAATCGTGCGGTGCCGGATGTAGGTAGCACGTGATTTGAGCCTGCTGAATAATCGCCCAGGGGGACCGGTGAGTATGGGCCCAAGAATATTGCACCGGCATGTGTAATGCGTTTTAGTACTGAGTCATTATCGGCGGTTTGTAATTCGAGATGTTCAGTGGCAATGCCGTTGGTTACTTCGATGGCCTCATCCATGGTTTCTACAACGAGCACACCAGATTGCTGACCGGTTAAAGCCTCACGTATTTGGTTCTCTAATGGTGCTCCAGGCACCTGTGCTTCAATTTCTGCAACGACCGCATGGGCCAATTCTAACGACGTGGTGACCAGCACCGAGGCTGCTAAAGGATCGTGTTCCGACTGGGAAATGAGATCTGCAGCGACCCATGCTGGGTTTGCTGACTCATCGGCCAGTACCAAGATTTCCGACGGCCCGGCCACCGCGTCGATACCCACCTGACCGAAGAATGCTTGTTTGGCTGCAGCCACGTACACATTTCCCGGTCCCGTTACTAAATCAACGGGCTGGCATATTTGGTTGCCGGCGGCATCACGAGCCCCCAGTACCAACATGGCAATGGCTTGTGCGCCTCCGGTTGCATAAACCTCATCAACACCCAAGAGTTGGCAGGCAGCCAAAATGGTGGGATGGGGTAGTCCATTGAATTCGCGTTGCGGTGGCGTGGCGATGCAGACACTTCCGACCCCCGCTGCTTGGGCCGGAACCACGTTCATGATCACCGAGGATGGATACACCGCCCGGCCACCTGGGACATACAGGCCAACCCGCTGAATCGGAACCCAATGGTTTTCCACGGTGGCGCCCTCAGCCAGTGGCACAACGGTATCGGGTGGTAGCTGGGCAGCGTGTACTTTACGTGCCCGGGCAATGGATTCTTCTAGCGCGGCGCGAACATCATCGTCGAGATTTTCTAACGCTTCAACCATTGCCTCAGCTGGAACGCGCAACGAAGCCGGCCGGATTCCATCGAATTGTTCGGTCAGTTGAAGAACCGCTTCGGCACCAGAGTGTCGTACCTGGTCAATAATGGGATCTACGATCGCAGAAGCATCCGAAATTTCCAGTTTAGCTCGTGGCATTACGGTAGCCGGGTCATAGCGGGTATTGCGCAAATCGGTGATGTTCAGCATGGCTGTTAGTCTAGCGGTTTCCAGGTTTAGTTCAGTTCTCGCTGACAGGATGGAGGCTATGTTGCGATTTGGAACCGAACAGGAGCAGGGTGACCCCGGTGATCCCAGCGAATCGCCTTCGCTACCTGATGTTGAAAATGCTGTCCCCGACGACGTGCAGGATTCTGCGCTACAAAATATTGAGTCCCTGGGGCCCATATTCGGAGCAATACTCAATATGGTCATCGGGGTGGTTAGCGGCATAGTCTTGACGGCCATTGTCGCACTAGCCGTCCGGATCGCGTTGCGTACCCGATCGCGCATGTTGAGTCACATGAAAATTCTGCTGGTACCTGGCTTCACTGCTATGGGTTTTCTTGGTGCCAGAGTCGGATTGGAGCTTTCGGGCCGCGACTTGTCGCTATATGAGCTGCTGGCGTTCTTATTGCTTATCGGTACCGCCGCCGGGTTTGCGTGGTTTGCGTTACGAGTTGTTAGCGTCATTCAACGGCGGGTGGAGCTGCGCTATGACGAAGTAACCACCGAAGATCGTCGCGGACGGCGTATCAAAACCCAGATGCAGCTGATCAAACGCGTATTGAATACGATCATTATTATTATTGCGGTTTCTGCGATTCTGCTGTCTATTCCGCAGGTTCGGGCTTTGGGGGCCGGGCTGTTGGCCTCGGCCGGTTTGGTATCAGTTGTTGCAGCCCTGGCGGTCCAAACCACCCTGACAAACGTATTCGCTGGTATGCAGTTAGCCTTCACTGACGCGATTCGGGTGGGCGACGTCGTCGTCATGGACGAATACTACGGCACTATTGAAGACATCACCATGTCGTATGTGGTGCTGAAAATCTGGGATGGCCGACGCATTATTTATCCGTCGTCATACTTCACAACTACACCGTTTGAAAACTACACACGGGTGGGTACTGAGATTTCTGCTGGCATTGATTTCCAAGTGGACTGGCGTGTACCCATGGATGCCCTGCGTGCACGGCTGCGGGCATTGGTGGAGTCCTCGGATTTGTGGGACGGTCGCGATGTGTCGATTCAGGTGTTAGACATCGCCAACGAGCGAGCAACACTGCGCGTGGCGGTCTCGGCACGTAATGCTGGTGAGCTCTGGGATTTACAGTGCCTGGTGCGCGAAGACTTCATCAAGTTTATTTCCGAAGAACACCCACAAGCACTCAGCGTGATGCGGGTAGAAAATCTGCCGCCGGCTCCGGCTGAAGCGGCGATGTTCCATGAACAGTCGCATAATGGCCAACAAACAGACCCCGGTTCGGCACGTGGCGGTACACCCTGGAATATGACGTCGGTGCCGGAAGTTGATTCTGAAAAAGTTCGTTCCCGGCGCAGCCAAGAACCACCGGTGGAGCGTGGCTGGATTCCAACGGTACAACGTAAAACAGAAGACGGGCTGGTGGAAACTGGACCGGATACCTCATCGGTACCCCTAACTCAGCCTTCTGAAGACGGCTCGATGTATACCGGCTCGATTGCAGCCATTGAACGCGGTGCGGATATGGCAGGCCCAGGCGAAGATGCTTACCAGGCCCGTGCGCAACGCACTGACGAAGACGACGAAGACACCGACCAGAGCCAGGAACCAGACCACACCCAGCAGTTCGAGCAGGTCACTGAGGACAAGTCAGAAGCTAGCGCTCAGCGGTCCAAATAAGCCTCGTAGAGCTCTTTCATCTGGGTTGAAAACGGTACAAAGATTACCGTGGACACCGATATCGTCTCGGCCATGTGCTGGACGGTATCTACACCGGCTGCCACCGCATCATCATGGGGCCACCCATAAACACCAGCGGAAATAGTCGGAAACGCCACCGAGGTGGCGTCCCGTTCATCAGCGACCTCCAGTGAGCGCCGATAAGCACTGACCAGTTGGCTGCGCCGGTCCGTGCTGGCGGAATATACCGGGCCCACGGTATGAATAACCCATCGGGCTGGCAGGTTGCCGGCGGTGGTAGCCACTGCGTCGCCGGTGGGTAGCCCATCTGGCAGCGAGGTGGCGCGAAGTTCTTTGGTGGCAGCTAAAATATCCGGGCCGCCGGCCGAATGGATGGCACCATCAACGCCACCGCCACCTAACAGTGAGGTATTGGCAGCGTTTACGATCGCATCGACTTCAATCGTGGTGATATCTCCCTGTTGAACGATAATTTCCATTGGTCACTTCCGATCGTTGGATGACGGTTGGGGGACCTTGACGGATACAATTGGTACTGCCAGCGCGCGGAGCAGTTCATCGGCTACCGAGCCCATCATAAACCTAGAAAACCCGGAACGTTTTGCTCCTCCAATTACCACCAGATACGGGTCTAGTTCTGCGACAAGATCGTTGAATTCTTCGGTGGTTGATCGGCCTCGGGCATACTGTCTGAACTCAGTCGTAAGCTCAAAATCGGCCAGGTATTGTTCAAGCTGTTCGGCCTGGGCCTGTGTCAGCTGCGATTCGGACCGGTGTTCAGAACCTGGCCCCGCATTGACAACGATTACCCGCATGGCCAGCTTGGCACCCAGCTCCAACCCAAAATCCAGTGCGGCTTTGGCGGCATCAGATGCTTTATATCCGACGATAATGGTCATGTATTAACCTTCCTCGTCCTGAAGAAAATAGTCCAGTGTGGCGGCCAGAGTTTTCTTAGCGGGTGCGCGGACGACCTCTGGCAGCTTTGGATACAGTTGCATAGATAAATCATGCACAATAACGGATTCCCAATCCACCGGGGTCAAAATGGGTGGCTGGTTCTGGATTAGCTGGCGCAATTGTTCGACCCGCTCCAAACGATGATTGCGATATTCTTCGGCAGCATGTGCCACCGAGCTTAGGGTGGGACCATGAGCAGGTAGTACCGCGACTTGGCGTCCGGCACCTTCTAAATTGGCAAGCGTGTGCAGCGAGTCCAGGTAGTCGACCAGAGTGCCATCCGGATAATCCAACATGGTGGTACCTTGCCCCAAAATAGTGTCACCGGTCAGTACGGTCCCGCCGGGATGCGGGGCGGCGTCGTCGTCAGGCAAAAAGAATGCAACCGAATCAGATGTGTGCCCCGGAGTGGCCACCACACGAATTTGGGTTCCAGCGGCCATGATCATTTCATCAGCAATCAGGCTAGTGGCTTGGCGACACCATTGTTCAGCAACCGCACGTACCGGTGCGCCAAAGCGCTGGTGAAAGGTATCAACCGCACCGGTGTGATCCAAATGATGGTGGGTGATCAAAATCAGTTCAACCTTGCGCTCACCAACCACTTTTGCCACCTGTGCTGCGTGGTCAGCAGCGCCCTCGCCAAAACCGGGATCAACAATCACCACGGTATCGGCCCCCGGCGCCGCCAAAACGTAGGTGTTTGTACCCTCCAGGGTCATCCCCGAAGGATTATTTTGGGTAACTCTTGTCGTAAACCGGCTACTAGTCAGGGTGGTGGAAGAACTCATATATTGAGTCTATGGAATCTTCACGCAATTCTGGATACTTAACACCCGGCGAAGCATTTACCCGAGATACCAACTACATCAATGATCGGATCGTTGCCGATCCACAAACCCATTCCGCAGCCGAGCCCTACACCTACAACACCGTTGGTGTGCTGACCACTGGGCTGACCGAAGGCGCCCAGGCGTGGCCGGTTGAAGCCGGTCGATACCGGTTGGTGGCTGCTCGTGCTTGTCCATGGGCAAACCGCACCATTATTGTCCGACGGTTACTGGGCCTTGAAGACGCTATTTCATTGGGGACTCCGGGACCAACCCATGATGAAAATTCTTGGACATTTGATTTAGATCCCGGCGGCGTTGACCCGGTATTGGACACCGCGCGCTTACAAGAAAACTATTTCAAGCGTTTCCCAGATTATCCACGTGGCATCACTGTTCCGGCCATGGTAGATATCCCATCTGGGGCAGTGGTGACCAACGACTACCCGCAAATTACGCTGGATTTTTCCACCGAGTGGACGGCATTTCACCGTGATGGCGCCCCGAACCTGCTACCCGAAGGACAACTAGATGAAATGTTTGACGTGATCAAACGGATCTTTACCGAAGTCAATAACGGGGTGTATCGTGCAGGATTTGCCGGTTCGCAACAAGCCTATGAGGAAGCCTACGACCGACTATTTACCGCAATGGATTGGTTGGAACAACGACTAACCGACCGCCGGTTCCTAATGGGCCAGCACATCACGGAAGCCGATGTACGCCTGTTCACTACGTTGGTCCGGTTTGATGCGGCATACCATGGACATTTCAAATGCAACCGCAATAAACTTATTGAATTTCCGGCGCTGTGGGCCTATGCACGTGATCTCTTCCAGACCCCAGGTTTTGGCGATACGGTGGATTTTCAACAAATCAAAGACCACTACTACATCGTCCACAAAGACGTGAACCCCACCGGTATTGTGCCCAAAGGTCCAGTGCTCACCGACTGGTTAACCGCCCATGGACGAGAAGATCTCGGTGGTGCACCATTTGGTCAAGGCACAGCCCCCGGACCTGTTCCTCAGGGCGAAGGTGTTGACCCGGCGCACAACCCGTTATATGCCTAACCCGTTACGCTTCGGAGCGTGGCCGAACCCAGACTTCCGTAATTTGGGTATCCGATGGCGCTTCGATTACATGGCGAATCGACCGGGCGACCGTTGCCGGTTGAATGAGGGTGTTTGGCAACACCAGCGGATAGTTGTCGTCCCAATCAATCATCGGCGTATCGACATAGCCTGGTGCCACAGTGGCCACGCGAATGCCATCGGGTGCGGTACGCATACGCACACCATCTGCTAAGGCTTGCAGCGCATGCTTAGAAGCCGCATACACCACGTTATTTGGTGATGTGGTTCTAGAGGCGCCAGAACCTAAGTACACTACGGTACCGGTGGATTCCTTTAGTTGGGGGAGCACACAGCGAGTCAGCTCGGCAGGCACCGTGATATTTAGGTGTAAAACTTCCGACCAAACTGCAGCGGTTGCATCATCAAAGGCATATCGTGGAGCAATCGCTGCAGCATTAATAAGAGCATCAACTTTTGGTAACCGTCCGAACGTCTCGGCAAACGCAGCGGTATCGGATAGATCATAACGAACCGGATATACCTGCTGACCTAGGCCGCTGAGCTTGGCTAACTTACGGCTGTCTCGACCCTGGGCAACGACGGCGTAGTCCGGGGCCAAGTTCTTTACAATAGCTTCACCGATACCACCGGTAGCTCCGGTAACGACCACAACTTGACGGTTGGTAACCGTCAAGGCTTGTAGATGATCGGTAATTTCAAGCATTTGCTGAGCAGTAGACATGGTATTCCCTAACTGGTCTGGGCGGCGAAGGTGTCACGGAATGTCTCGACGGGTAACTGCTGCGAGACAAGAATGGCCAACAAAATGCGTACCTGATAGGTGTTCAATTCACCGGCGCTTAGCGCCCCGGCCTCAAGCAACGTAACAGCACCGCCGTTACCATAGATGGCGGCAACAGGACCGGTTGGAACCCGAGTTGATAGGACCACGGGTACCTGTGCGGCAACGGCAGCTTTGACGGCGTCAGTAAATGTCGGTGGAGCATTGCCTGCACCTACACCTTGCAACACGATAGCATCGGCGTTGTTTTCCAATGCTGCATAAAACAGTTTGGCGTTGCTGTTCGGCGAGGCATCGATGATCGGAATATCTAAGGCCCCAAAACTGGCATCTGGCGCATCAAGTACTGGATACGGGTTAGGAGTGGCCAATCGCAGCAGATAGTTGTCGTACAGTTGTGCAACGCGTGTGCCACCGGAAAATGTCGTCGTCGCTAACGTATGACGTTTTCTGGTGTATCTGGCAGCATGAAATTGTGCTTCGAAACCGATAATTACACCGGCACCACGCATCTGGGGTGATCCAGCCGCAACCACAGCGTGCCGTAAATTTTCTGGCCCGTCGGTATTGGGTTGATCTGCAGCGCGCTGGGCGCCGGTTAGAATCACGGGCTTGTCAAAGTCATGCAGTAAAGATAGGAAAAAAGCAGTTTCTTCCATGGTGTCAGTCCCATGGGTGATCACCACACCGGAAACATCAGGGTTCTTACATGCCGCTGCCACAGCCCGATGGATCGTGAGTAGATCCTTGAAAGTCAGGTGAAACGAATTGATGTGCAGCACATCTTCGACGCTGACCCGTGTTGGTAACCCTATGGTGCCCAAAATCTGATCAGCGGAGTCAGCTACAGTTGAACCACCAGTTTCGGCGCGGGAAGCAATAGTACCTCCGGTACCAATAAGATGTACAAAACTCATACGACCATTGTAGAGGGGCTAGACCGGGAAGTGGTGGCCGCGTTTTTGTCAACATCGCAATGTCCCAATCATTATGGGTGTCGCAGCCGAACTAGAATCCGCGCAATAGGCTAGCCTAAGTTTCGTGATTACCTACCAACACCATGCGACTCGTTCGCCGTGGATCGCTTTTGCTGTAGCCGCTAGTGTTGCTGTGCTGACCATCCTTGATGTGGTCAAGGTCAATGTCGTCTTGACCCCTCTGGAAGAAACGCTTAACGCCACACCAACGCAGACAGGACTGGTAGTCGCCGGCTACGTATTGGCTTTTGGGATCGCACTTGTCCCTTCTGGACGCCTGGGGGACCAATGGAATCGCAAGGCCATGTTTATGCTCGGATTGGTGATCTTCGCCGTTGCCTCGCTTGGCGCTGCCTTAGCGTTTAATGCAAGCTTTTTGGTGATAGCTCGGGTATTGCAAGGTGTGGCGGCGGGGATCCTGATGCCACAGGTACTTGGAATGATACAGATGCTGTTTCAAGATCAGGCACGGGGCCAAGCCTTTGGTATTTTTGGCGCTGCCATTGGGCTGGGTACAGCATTCGGCCCAACTCTCGGTGGACTTTTTCTAGGTAGCTTTGGTTCAGAACTTGGCTGGCGCTGGACCTTCGGGATGAATGTGCCCTTAGCATTAGTCATTATTCCGCTAGCTCTGTGGCTGATCCCCTCGGCTCAGCCCAAGGCAGGCCCTGCCGATCTAGATCTGTTGGGGGTGGCATTATTAGCTAGCTCAGTGTTATTTGTAATGCTCCCGTTTGTGCTCACCACAGGTTCTGGTGATGCACCCATGCGGTGGTTCTTTCTGCCCTTAGGTGCCATAACGGCGGTAGCATTCGTACGATGGGAAAATCGATATCGTGCTGCCGGTCGAGAACCCGTTTTAGATTTCACGCTGTTTTCATTTTCCTCATATCGCAACGGCGTAGTGATCACAACGCTATGGTTTGCCGCGATGCCGGCTATGTTCCTCGTTATGACGCTATTTAACCAACAGGGACTGGGCCACGATCCCGTTTCAGTTGGGTTAATTACGGTGCCGTATGCCATTGTCTCAGCAATCGCTGCGGCCCTTGCCGGACGATACACGTTCCGCCACGCCACTACCTTGGTCATTTGGGGTTTCATAATCTTCATCGTCGCCTTGATAGGCCTAGTCGCTATCTCAGCGTTTGTGCCGCCAGAGCACAATCCGTTAGCAATGGCTATTATGTTGGCGGTAGCCGGGATTGGACCCGGGTTTATTATGTCTGCTAACCAAATGCGTACTCTTATGGATGTGCCAGTTACCCAGGGCGGAGTGGCCGGTTCCTTTCAACAGGTGGGTCAACGCCTCGGTAACGCTATCGGGATTGCCATAGGCTCAGCAATATTTTATGCCCTGATCGTTGACGTGCCCCGCGATGCGGCAGGGTTACCCGATCCCGCTGATCCGGAATCTGTTGGGGCCTACGCTTACGCCTTCCAAACAGCTATGGCTGTGCTTATTCTCTTTTGTTTGATTGCGCTCATTTTTGCCGGTATTGATCACCGCGCTCGCAGCCGGCAACTGGCTGAACAAACAACTGCCGGATAGTTAGGTAACGGTCCGATACGATCACCGCGAGTCGTGCATTTCTTAGGTTGTCCACAAGCGGTGTGGAAAACCGGCGTGTCGAATCGTGGGCTTTCTTTAGTGTCTAACCCAGACAGATTGCAATGGGCAATCGACTTGAGTGGAGGTTTGACCTATGAGAAGAACTCTGATGGTTTCGCTGGCTACTGTTTCATTGGGTGGCGGCATGGTCTTAGCACCCGGCTTGGCCTATTCAGCGCCACTTGGCGTAGAACCTAGCAGTGACATAGAAGAACAGAGCGATACAGCGGTTATGGGCCCGGCACAGGAGTATCAGCACGGCCTGACTGTTAATGGGGTTGCCCCAACATTGCGATCGGTAGTGGTTAATGAGGAATCTATTCTGGCTTATTGCATAGAATATTGGGTTCAAGCTGCAGATCCAGACCACGAATCCGCGGTGACTGGGTGGGAAGATTTTACTGGTGATAATAATTTTAAAACCGACCCACAGGTACGCAAAAATGTTGCCTGGATTTTGCGAAACTCCTATCCCACGCTCGAACTGGCAGAGTTATCAGAAAATGCCGGGGTAAATCACCTAACTGAAGCAGAAGCTATATCCGCTACCCAGTCAGCTATCTGGCATTTCACGGATGATTTTGTCCCGAGTGGTGACTTGACGGTAAACAATGCTGCAAATAGTGCTGTACCAGTGGCTGCAGACTCGGAACACAATGTACAAGCTGTTTTTGATTACCTGACTGGAGAGCACAATACGGGGCTCAACGAACAAGAAGTACAGGCTAGTGTGACACTCGTTGACGCTACAGGTACGCAACAGGAGCCGCCTGCCCAACTGGAAACACTTATCGAGGATGAAGAAGACCATGTCTTAGGACCGATACAACTCAACGCCTCGACGAGTCAGATCGATCTTGAGCTCAACCCCACTAATTCTGAAGTTGATCTCACAGAGCTTTCAGTCCTGGATGCTAACGGCGACACACTAGATACCAGCCAAGAGGTAACCACCGACGAAATGTGGATCCATGTACCGGCTGAAACCGCCACAGGTGGCATCAATATCAGCGCAGAGTCAACTGAATATGGCTACACTGGACGGCTTATTACACCGGAACCAGACGCTCAACGGCGGTTCCAAACCATTGTGGTTGTCGACCAGACGTCCCACCAAGCAACAAGCGAACTTGAATTGACATGGCAGCAGCCGGATATCGAAGAAGAGCCGCCAGCACCAGAGAAGCCTCCAGCATCAGAGGAGCCTCCAACTGAGGAACCATTAGTGGAACAACCTCCAGCTGAGCAAACGCAACCCGAACAGCCATCGGTTGAAGAGCCGGACACTGCAACCCCCGATGAACCGAATGCCCCGGCAGATGACGAAACACCGCAAGGACAAATAACACCAACTAATGAACCAAGTACGAGTAGTGAAACAGCACCGGTCCAAGCAACCGAAGCACTAGCAGAAACCGGTGCACACCAGACCCGAAACATCTTGGTCGCGCTGGGCACGCTAGCAGTAGGTGCGGCATTGGTGGTCGCAAATCGGCTCATACGTAAAAAGCCCGAGTAGTTTACTGGAATAGGACCGAATACGTTGGGTATTGCGTTGAGGCTGTGAAATACCGGGGTGATCTGCCGGGTGAACTCCATCACTTTTGAGGACGGGAAGGAAGTAAAACAATAACGTTAGCGGTGTTGGTGATGGTGATACCAGTCGGCGAGAAACCGTGCAGCCTGCTGAATCAAAATATTTATACTTACTGCTGCTGCGTTTTCCGAAGATGACTCACATAAGGTATTGCGGTCAGCGGAAGGGAAGCATGGTGGCGCAAATTTCACATTATCAAGAAAAAAATAATGAAGCACCGGGGCTTTTCACCTCTCATGAGATGGGCTTCTGGCACCGCGTGGTAGCGGTCTATATGGGTGTACTGCCGGATCTAGAGCGGGAGCTACAAAGGGCTGGCAAAATTGGTTTTTTTGAGTTTCAGGTGCTGGATCATTTGGCCTGTCAGCACGGAAACATGACTATGTCGCAACTTGCGGCGCGCTGTAGTTCCTCGCTGTCACGGTTATCGCATGTGGCACGGAAACTTGAAACTAGAAAACTGTTGACCCGCCGCTTGTCTGAAGTCGATAAACGGGTTACCGTCGCAGAAATTACCGTTGACGGGCAGCGACTTATTGCGGGTTTACGGGATGTGTATCATCGCGCCGTGGAAAGCCACATGCTTGAATCGTTATCTACAGAAGAGCTGCGGCAAGCTATTGAATTACTTGACCACATGCTTCGACACAACGAACCTGACCATTGGCTATTTTCGGCCTGACGAGACCTGACTAAACGTATGGTCCTGGCTGCCACTTGGGTTGGAAAACTAGCCTTGAGGCAGTTTGATTAAACGCTCGTGCCGCACTAAACTATGAGCTTGTCGTTTGTACTATGCCTATTTCGGCCCGACCATGGCTGAAGGACGGCAACGGAGAATGTACCAAGACGACCATTGGCTCTCTTTTGAAGCGCGAGCAACAAAAGAGACTCACCGTCTTCACCCTAGCGATTAAAAGGGCACTTCGGTTGGTTCTCACCCAGCCTGGTATTCCTTCGAGAAAGTCGCAGTAAGAGCGCGGTGTAACAACTGGTGGCGAAATTGTCGCTGACTCCATCAGCGCAACAATACTTCGCCCGTCCTTTTACTACTGCTTAAAACGAGGAGTGATCATGGCAGCACACTGCCAGGTAACCGGAGCTGGACCGGGCACAGGCTATAAAGTCTCCCACTCGAACCGCCGTACCAAGCGCCGGTTTAATCCAAATATTCAAAAAAAGAGCTATTTTGTTCCATCATTGGGACGTAAAGTAACTCTGAACGTATCCGCCCGTGGCATCAAAGTTATTGATGCTCGCGGCATTGACTCTGTCATTTCAGAACTCATCGCTAAGGGAGTGAAGCTCTAAAAATGGCACGCGAAAAGGGCTTGCGCCCCATTATCAAAATGAAGTCGACTGCTGGCACTGGCTACACTTACGTCACCCGTAAGAATCGCCGAAATAACCCAGATCGTATTACGTTGAAAAAATATGATCCGGTAGCCCGCAAGCACGTTGATTTTCGAGAGGAGCGCTAAGCATTGGCTAAGAAATCTATGATCGCCAAAAACGAGAAGCGTAAAGAAATCGTTGCTCGTTACGATGAACGTCGTAAACAGCTAAAGGCACAGCTGATTGATCCGAACTCGACTGATGAGCAACATGAAGAAGCTCGCGTTGGTTTGCAAAAACTACCACGCGATGCCTCGCCAGTACGTGTTCGTAACCGGGACTCCATCGATGGTCGTCCACGGGGTACTCTGCAGAAGTTTGGTATCTCGCGTGTTCGTCTGCGCGAGATGGCGCACCGTGGAGAACTGCCAGGTGTCATCAAGTCATCCTGGTAAGTTATAAAGTTTACAAAAATCTGGTCGACAGGAATCGTCGGCCAGATTTTTGCATTAATAGATAAGCCCACTTGGCAACGGGTGGATCAGGACGTCTTAACATCACATAGAACGGGCGCAATAATTCATACGATATCCTTACGGTATTGAGTGCTAAAAGGGGAGGCTGCACTGCTATGTCAGCGTTGAGTTTTGTGGCCCTCGAATTACAGACCACACATTTAGATCCGGCCTCGGTATCGCAGGCTTCTTACGTTAAAATCGTCAACGGCAACATAACGCGTACTGACGCATTGTCGATCACCCCGCCGACGTTGAATGATGATCTAGATAGTACCTCTGCCGAAACTTCGCTGACATGGGCACAAGCGTTGTCGCAGTTGACCATGATGGTGGGCCAGCTGCCAGTCGTCAGCTATTACCGGGATGCAGATAAAGAAGTTTTTCAAGCTGCTAGCCGGCATATCGAAGCAACACCGCCGGACTTGCACTGGCTGGATTGTCGCGAACTGGCCCGCAAATATTTGCCCGACCTTCCCGAGTTCCAATTGTCCACAGTATTGAAATCCCTTGATCTCTATGACGAATATGCCGATAGCGATTCTGTCGAACAGACAACACAAATCGTTTTTGAACTTGCCCGACAGCATGAGGCAACCAGCGTGGAAGAGCTATGGGGCGAGCTTTATGACCAGCCAGATAAGCTGCTAGGACTGGGCGCTGGTGTCGAGGCAGCAGGTCTTAGCTATTCAGTTGGCGGACTGGATGAGCCTAACGAAACCTTTGCTTCTGATCCCGATGCCGAAATAGCAGACTCAGAGACTGTCGAGTTTGGGAATGACGACAACGTGGCTTCTAAGGTAGATGCCCCGGACCTCGAAGGCTCCGAAACGCTAGCTCAAGCTGCAGTAGAAGAACACG
>DXHA01000041.1 GCA_019113675.1 Candidatus Yaniella excrementigallinarum | reverse complement strand
TCGGAGACAGTAACCGCACAAGCCGAAATTGTAGAACTGCTCTGGGTTGTCCCGGGTGCTGTAACCCTTTCGCCAGGCACCCGGCTGGCACCATTGGCGAGCATGATTCTTGGTGGGCTAGTTTAATATTGCTTTTTACGCTTCTGGGAGCTTTGTAGTACATCCGTGTCGGAAATGGATAGCTTCATAATGAAAATACAAAGCTCTTGTTAAACTTCGGTAGTTCGCGATAAAAGGCGGCTTCCGTTGTTGATGTTCCAGTCAAATTCTGGGGGACGTGTTTCCATAAATGCTGATCGACCCTCAACGAAGTCTTCATTGGTCTGTACCGCACTCCATAGTTTTTCCCAAGCATCGCAATAGTGGGTCGTGCCTTCTAATTGCATAAGTTTTTTCATCGCGAAAATAGAAAACTGCGAGCGTGAAGCAACAGAACGCAATAGCCGGTTACGGTACTTCTCGAAAATTGAAGCATCCACGGTTTCGGCAACTAGGTTCCAAGCCTCGGCTTTTTCTATAGTGATTTCTTTTGCAGTCATCAGTAAATAATTTGCTCGTGATTCACCTACGTATCGTTTAAGCCTTTCCAAGCCCGCCCGGGGGTATATAATCCCGAGCTTGGACGGAGTTATAGCGAGCCGGGTATCTGAAGACGCTATTATTGCATCAGCTGCACTGGCGATTTGCCATCCTCCACCCATGCAGATGCCTTGAACAAACGAAAAAATGGGTTTTTGAACGTTAGTGATGCTCTCATCTACCGCACTGAGTAAGTCAATTCCGTTCGAATCGGAATTTGAACCAGAGAAAAGTAGCTGTTCGACATTCGTGATGTCTGCGCCGGCAGAAAAATTACCTCCAGCCCCTTGCAGGGCAATTACCCTCACGTTCGGATCGGAATCTAACGCTTGTAGATATGAGATCAGACTATGACACATTGTCGAAGTGAATGCATTGAGCTTCGACGGATGGTTAATTATGACACTTGCGATTCCTTGGTCTATATCAACAAGAATCGTGCCTTGGTGAGTCTCTGATGTTTCCGTTTCAATCATTCTTGGGTTCCTTAACTGTTCCATTGGCGCACAGTCTTTGGATGTCTTCTTCTGAGTAATTGTGGTCCCGAAGTATGCTGTATGCGTCTTCGGACAGGCTTGGTGGCGACTTAGAAATTCCTATTGGTGTTCCATTCATACTGATGGGTCCTCGGAGAAGCTGGATGGTTTCACCAGCAGAGTTAGTTAATTGCTGGATTAAATCCAAAGCGAGAGTTTGCTCACTTTGCATTACTTGTTGATAGTCCAGTAGTGGTCCAACAGGAATGCCTTGGTGACGAATTTTATTAAGCCAGTAGTCTGCAGATTTTTGTTTCAACTCTTCGGAAATCATGGCATTCAAAACGTTCCGATTCTCGGTACGGTTCTGGCCCGACTGGAATCGTTGGTCAGCCATCCACTCTCGTCGCCCTAGGAGTTCGCAAAATTTTTGCCAGTGACTTTCTGTACTTGCAGCGATGATAATTCTATCGGAGGCTGTCGGGTAAACACCGTATGGAGTAATGCTTGGATGGTTATTACCTTGTTTCTCAGGCGCTACCCCTAGAGTGATTGCGGTCTGTCCTTGAAATGTGGATAACGCAAGGGCGGTTTCGTATAGAGAAGTTGAAGCATTGCGCGCGCTATATCCACGCATCCTGCCTATGAGCATTGCTACAGTTGCAAAAGCAGCAATCATCCCAGACGTAATATCGATTATCGGGATGCCTACTCTGTAGCCATCTTCGTCGACGGGTCCAGTAACGGATGCCAGTCCAGAGATGCCTTGCATTACCTGATCTAAACCGGGTTCTTGGCTGAGGGGACCAGTGTTACCGTATGCGGTAATGGCGATGTGAATCAGTTCGGGATTTAATGCTGTCAGTTTCTGTTCCGTATAGCCCATACGGGCAAGAGTGCCCAGTTTGTAATTCTCCAGTAAAACATCTGCCTGGGATAGGAGTACGTCTAGGACGCCCTTACCCTCATCACTGTAGAGATCGATCCAAACAGACTCTTTATTACGGTTGGTGGAATCGTAGTAGAGGCTGCGATTGCCGTCGTAAGGAGGCCATTCTCTGGAGGGATCCCCTGACCCTGATTCAATCTTAATGATCCGTGCGCCCATATCGGCGAGTAATGCCGTACAGTACGGGCCAGCTAAAGCTCGCGAAAGATCAACAACTGTGATCCCAGACAAGGGCAAGTTTTCGTTTTCAAGGTTTTGTTGGGTGACATTACCTGAGAAGTGGTTTGACATACTGTTCCTTAACTTTCTAAAGCGATGTGGGAAATACAAGAATGCTGACGCACACGACTGGTGCTATGACTACGAGCGACATGCCCCAACGCATTAATCGCGATTGGACTCGTGGACGTTCTTCCTCATCGACAGTGGCAACTACTGTCGCTCCAACGGTGGAGAAAGGTGATAAATCGACTACAGAAGCGCAGATGCCAAGAGATGCTATTACCGCCCATCCGGCGAGGTCGCCAAGAGTAACTAAGGGGATTGCGAGAGGCATTAATGCTGCAATCATCCCAGTGGTCGATGCGAACGCGGCTACTAAGGAGCCAATCAAGCAGATAACAAAAGCTGCGAGCCATGGGCTGCCAACTTCGGACGCTCCTTCAGCCAGGAGGTCTACTGCACCCATCTGTTGTAATACCCCAACATAGGTGATAATCCCACCGACCATAAGAATTGTCGACCATTCTGTTTTTACTATCGCAGCACGACCTGTATTCGGATCTACGAGTGCCATGACGGTCGCAAGTGCGAAACACAGAATGCCAATATCAGGGTCCCCACCAAGTGACGAAATAGCGATGACAGCAACAATCAGAACGCCCATGCAGAGAATTGTTATGCGCTGGGTAGCTGTCATTGGTTCTGGTACTTTCGCAACGAATTTTTCCGTCTTAACTCGTTCTGCGACGGCAACAGATCGTTGCTTATACCCTTCCCGTTCAAAGGGATGTTGTGGAAGTCTTTCCTCAGATTCGAGCGACGGACGCGGTGCGGATTTTTTAGAAAAACGGGATTTATGCTGCAGGAGTTGGAGTCCCCCGAACATAAAAAAAGCAATAAGAATGAGGATGACATTTGCCATAAGGGCAATGAGGAAAAGCAAAATCGGGCTTAGGGGTATACCCGCGGCGTGCGCAGTTCCGTAGGACACGATCCCGAAAAGACTTGTCGGGGCAAAGCCTCCAGCCAATATTCCGGATCCTACGAATATGCCCATCAGTACACTGTCGATGTTGTATTTCTTCCCTAGCGGCATAGCAATTGGGACCATTACTAATCCGGCCAAGGGTGCGCCCATCGCCGCGATACCCGTTGTAATTCCGAACATTGCAAAAGGTAGGAGTACGGCTCTGTCGCCTACGATCCCAATAACACGATTGATAATTCTGTCGACTGTGCCATTTTCTTGAGCTATTGCGAAAAAGTAAGTTACTCCGGCTAGCAAGATCATGATCGAGACCGGAAACTCATCAAGCACGTCATCCAACGTCATGCTGCCAAGCCACATGCCGACCCCGGTAGCGGTTGCCAGCATGATGGGGCCCAGATGAATCTTTCTAAGTATTCCGATAACGAAAACGGCCACAAAGATCGCTATCGCTGTTAGCTGTACTGCCATCGTCACTCCTTGGTTCAGTGTATGAACCGATGGTTCATTCTGTCAAAATGTAATCTACAACACAGCATTTCAGATAGTCAAGACCGTGTTTTGTGCGAACACCGGGTTCGTAGGCATTGAATAGAATAGAATCGACTGCATGACAAAAAATGGTCGCCCTGTGGTACAAAGCATCGCAACGGCAACTTCTGTGGTTGAATTGTTAGCCCGAGAATCTTCCATAGGCTTATCAAGTGCTGCACGTTCTTTGGGGATTTCAAAGGCTACATTGTTGCGAACTTTGGAGACTTTAAAAAGTGCTGGCTGGGTAGAACAGGATCCGCCCCCAAGTTGGCATTGGCGGTTGTCAGAACAATTTTTGAAGTTGGGTCAAAGTGCCACATCGGACCAACGACTTCGTCAAGTATCAATCGACGCTATGCATCTTCTAAATCAAGAGACTAGAGAGACTGTTCATTTAGCTGCAGCTCAAGTTGATCATCTGGTACTGATTGAGCGGCTTGATTCGTCTTTCGCCCTTAGAGCGTACATACCGCTTGGGAGTAAATTGCCATTTCATGCTTCGGCAACCGGTTTGGCCTATCTTTCAGCATTGACTAACTCAGAGATAAGGCAAGTATTAGTGGCTTCTCGGCCCTTGGCAACGAAATATACACTTCGTACAGATGAAGAGATCTTGCATGAAGTCTATGAATCACGAGAACGGGGATTTTCTCTAAATAATCAAGGATTAAGCGTGGGGATCTCGTCTGTAGGAGCGCCAATACTCGACTATCACAGCAAACCAATCGGAGCGATATCAATTTCAGGGCCTACCAGCAGGATGACCCTTGATCGCCAGTTGGAAGTAGGTCCGTTGGTCTCACAATCAGCCAGGCAAATCACACAAAGTATTCGATTGCAGTCAAAATAACTTGATCAGTTGACTGAGAATGTCACGTAAGGTTTGGGAGCATTGCGCGATTTCAGACCTTTGACTGGACTTTTGCTGTGAGGGCCCAGATCATTTCCGATCGAATTTTAAGGAGCTAAAACATGAGCCAATACCCCCAGTATCAAACTTTGCCGCCAAGTAATTTGCCGCAGCCTACTGGCGGGTATGTGCCCCAGCAAACCGATGGCCTTGGCAGCTGGCTTCTCACCACGTTTGTCATGTTCATCCCGATCATCAATTTCATTTATTTATTGGTGCTGGCCTTTGGCGGAAGCGTTTCGATTGCGAAGAAAAACTTCGCACGCGCCTCACTAATCTGGATGATCGTGGGCGTGGTGCTCAGCATTGTGGCGCTCATCTTTTTGGCGATGACCGGGGTTTCGCTGCTTGACGAATTATCGAATTCGTACTCGCAAAACTATGACTTCTGATTCGAATTCTAATCCGAGCCGATATTTTATCGGTCTCATGGCCCCACCGGGTATCCGGGAGCAATTACATGTATTTGCGAAAACCATTTGGGCCAATATTCCAGATAAACAGTACTATAAGGCATCCTGGAATCTGCCAGCTGACCTGCACTGTACGCTACTGTTTATTGGTCAGTTCTCGGATGAACCATATCTGGCCGAACAAATGGCCTACGTCGCCCATCAGCTGGCGCCGGTAACTTTGACGGTGGCTGGACAAACCCACTGGCTGGGCCGAAACAGTTTAGCGCTCGCGGCCACTGGTGCAGAGCATGCGGGTACAGAATTTACAAAACAGTTGGGCCAGTTTTCTGCAGATAAACGAGCCGGCAAGCGACCATTTTATGGGCATGTATCGTTGGGTCGGGTGCGTCCGGTGCCCAATGCCGCCGAAGACCATTTTGCTGGTCAAACCATACAACCACTGTCCTGGGATGCCACCGACGTGCAGTTGGTCAAGGGGATCGAATCGGCTTCTGACCAGCGCTATCAGGTGGTTGCCGAAGCGCCGTTTAAAAATTGGACGATAGTACTGCGTCGTCGGGTGGTTAAGGTCTAGACTAGTTCCGTGTCAAGACTTCAGACGACGAATAAACAACAAACCTCCACGCCTTCACGCAGCTTTTTTGGCCATCCGTGGGGGCTGGCAAATCTTGCCGGTGTGGAGATGTGGGAGCGCTTTAGCTTCTATGGGATGCAAGGCCTACTGGCCTACTACATCTACTACTCCGTGGCCGAGGGTGGCCTTGGAATGCCGCAAACGGTGGCAACCTCCATTGTTGGGGCCTACGGCGGGCTGGTTTATCTATCTTCCGTATTAGGCGGCTGGGTTGCAGACCGGCTACTAGGTTCTGAGAAAACGGTGCTGACTTCGGCCACCGTGGTGATGCTTGGCCACCTGGCGCTGGCATTATTACCCGGTGGCTTTGGTCTCGGAGTCGGTTTGGTGTGTGTTGCGGTGGGCTCCGGTTCACTGAAGACGACGACGTCGGCCACACTGGGTGATCTCTACGACCTGCAGGACAACCGACGCGATGCGGCGTTTTCCATTTACTACATGGGCGTCAACATCGGTGGGCTGATTGGCCCACTGTTAACCTCTGCGGTGTGGGGTTGGAAAGGCTTCCATTGGGGCTTTGGCCTGGCCGCCGTGGTGATGTTTATCGGGCTGGTGCAGTACTGGTTGATGCGGCATCACACCATCACCGAGTCCAGCCGTAAGCCGATGAACCCACTGAGCCGGCATGAAGCCGTGCGCTGGTCGTTGATCGGTGTGGCAGCTGTTGTGGTCATCGTGTTGGCCGTACTGCTGGGCATTTTGACCGCGGAAAACCTCTCCGACGTCGTCGTGATCCTCACGATTATCGCTGCCGTGGCACTATTTATTGTCATCGGTGCCTCGAAGCAAATTACTCCCACCGAGCGCAGCCGCGTGATCTCGTTTATTCCGCTGTTTATTGGGTCGGCGGTGTTCTGGTCGTTATTCCAGCAGCAGTTTACGGTGCTGGCCATTTACGCTGACCAGCGGCTGGATCGCACCATATTTGGTATGGAACTACGGCCCAGCGTGGTGCAGTCGATTAACCCGGCCTTTATTATTATTTTTGCCGCCGTATTCGCTGCGATGTGGACCAAGCTTGGCAACCGGCAGCCGGTTACGCCCACAAAATTCGGTATCGGTGCCATTGTTATGGGTCTGGCCTTTTTCGTATTCATTCCACTAGCTGGTGGCGGGCCCAACTCGGTGCCACTAGCTGCCATCGTGTTGGTGTATTTCTTGTTCACCATGGCAGAACTCTGTGTGTCACCCGTGGGTCAATCATTGGCGACCAAACTGGCACCGCAGGCATTCCATTCCCAAATGGTGGCGCTATTTTTCCTATCTGTGGCGCTGGGCACCGCAGCATCGGGCTCACTGGCCGGGTTCTACTCGACAGATACCGAAGTGCCATACTTTTTGACCATCGGCGGGATCTCCGTGGTGGTAGGCATCCTGCTCATTGCCTTCCGCAAGTCGATCCTCAAGCTCATGGCCGGGGTGCGATGAGCGCACACC
>DXHA01000040.1 GCA_019113675.1 Candidatus Yaniella excrementigallinarum | reverse complement strand
TGTCTCGCAATCCGATATCGAAACCGGTTGTTGCGGTTTGGCTGGGAACTGGGGTTTCGAGAAGGGGCATGCTGAGATGTCCATGGCACTGGGGGAGCGCGAACTTTTCCCCAAAGTCCGCGAGGCTGGAGCCGACGGAAACGCTGTCATCGCCGACGGCTTTTCCTGCCGCACCCACATCGACCAAGGCACAGGTGTTGCCCCGAAGCATGTCGCCGAAATCGTACGAGATGTGATGAGAGGTAGGTAAAGAGGGCGTGATATTTATTAGAGGATCGGTTTGCCTGACTGATCCTTGAAATATTTGAATATGGAGGACCTTGACATGGAGATGTCAAAGATTGCTGAGTGGACCCTGTATCAGGAAGTCCCAGTTCCCGACGACGTCACATCAATTTTGACTCGTGGCGAAGAAGCCTTAGTGGCTTATAAAACATTCCGTGACTCGGCCATTTTCACCACGAAG
Source organism: Candidatus Yaniella excrementigallinarum (assembly GCA_019113675.1). GTDB lineage: Bacteria > Actinomycetota > Actinomycetes > Actinomycetales > Micrococcaceae > Yaniella > Yaniella excrementigallinarum. The sequence continues at coordinate 5,781 of DXHA01000040.1, read as the reverse complement.
CGACTCATTATGCGTGATGCCCAGGGCCTAACGGGTAAAAAGGTTGAAATTTATTCTCTTCCATACAAGGCCATCGACATGTGGTCCACTGAAAATGCCGGCACCTTCGATTTAGATGCAGAAGTAGAACTATGGACTCGCGCCGGGCATATCAAGATCAAGCTGAATCACAAGATTGATGTTCGCCAGATTGATTCCTTGATTGCCCACTGCGTGTTAAACAGTCAGTAGATGATTAATCTTTTGCTGCTTGTTTTGCTGGCCACCAGACTTTCGGTCCGATGTCGGTAACGAGGCCGGGAATTAGCAGGGTGCGCACGATGAAGGTGTCCACTAGCACGCCGAAGGCGACGATGAACGCGAGCTGGACCATGAACATCAGCGGAATAACAGACAATGCTGCGAAGGTTGCCGCGAGGACTACGCCGGCTGAGGTAATAACTCCGCCAGTAACCGTCAGTGAATGCAGCACTGCTTTTCGTGTGCCCATGGTTGGGGTTTCTTCCTTGGCTCGGGTCATCAGGAAGATGGTGTAATCCACGCCGAGTGCGACGAGGAAAATGAAGCCATACAGCGGCACCGTCGGATCCGCGCCAGGGAAGTTGAACAGACCGTTGAACACCAGTGCGGATACACCCATGGCGGCCGCGAAACTGATTACCGTGGACAACAACAGCAGTACCGGAAGCAATAGTGCGCGCAAGAGAATAATGAGCACGATGAGAACCACGGCGAGAACCAGCGGGACGATAACACGCAGGTCACGCTCGGCGGTGAGGTTTGAATCCAAGGCTGTGGCGGATTCACCACCGACCAAGACAGCGCCGTCGAGGACGGAGAATTCATCGCGAAGCTGTGCGACCGTATCTTGTGCCTCGAGAGAATCTGCTTCCTGATTGAGGATGGCTTGGATGTACACCTGCCCGTCGACCACATTTGGATCCAGATTCATCGGCGGAGTATTCGCCGGCGCACCCGACTCAGAAGTCAGTGTGGCTTCGGAGACTTCCGGATGCTCATCCAAGATTCCGAGCACTTCATCCTGCAATTCTTCCGGAGCAATGATGGAAGCAGGGGAGCCGGCACCGGCATCAAAATGCTCGTTGAGGACTTCTTGGCCAGCCTTGGCATCAGTGTCAGAGAGCAAAATATCCGAGTTGGAGACACCGGTGGCATTAAGCAACGGCAGCCACGCGGCACCGATGAAAAGGAGCACTAGCGTGCCAGCCCAGACCTTACGCGGGCTGCCCTCTACCAGGGAGGCAACCTTGTGCCACAACTTGTGCGAGTTATTTGCCGCATTTTCATCGCTCGAGTACTTCGGCGTGACCGGCCAAAAAGCGATACGGCCGAACAGGTATAGCAGTGCGGGAAGCAGCGTCAGCGCGGAGACCCACGCGAAGAAAATACCGGTTGCGGCAATAGGCCCGAGGGAGCGGTTCGAGTTTAGATCGGAGACCAGTAAACACAGTAGAGCGATAGCCACGGTTGCAGCAGAAGCCGTGATCGCGCTGAACGATGCCTTCCATGAAGCACGCAACGAATCCGCAACCGATTCTTTGCGCTGCAATTCTTCACGTTGGCGCGCAACCATGAGCAGCGAATAATCTGTCGCAGCACCAATGACCAGAATGGACAAGATGCCTTGGGCTTGGCCGTTGAGAACAATAATCCCGGATTTAGCCATCCAGTAAATAGCCAAAATTGATGCACACAGCGCTGCCACGGCGGTGACAATAACAATGATCGGGAGCAGCGCAGCGCGGTAAACCGCAACCAGAATAATCAAAACCGCAACAAGTGCGACAATAAGCAAAATGCCATCGATACCCGCGAAAGCGCCCGCTAAATCGGAGCTAAAGCCCGCTGGTCCCGTGACATAAAAATCACCAAAATCAGAAGGAGCGAAACTGCTGTCAGAAATTTCGGCGGTGAGTTCTTCAACCACCTCGGTGGGATCGGCTGATTCTGTATCAATCAACGTGATGTACTGAACGGCCGTGCCGTCTTCAGCAATCTGCGGGCCAATGACCTGCATGACCCCATCAACCGATTCTATTTGCTCCGTGCCGGAGGCAAGCGCAGAATCATCGACCTCACCTACTTCACCGGCGATGATGGCCGGAATTCCTTGGCCGTCTGAGAACTCCTCAATGAGGTCACCGACCTGCGTGGACTCAGAACTCGCTGGAAGGAATGTAGATTTGTCGTTGGTGCTAACTTCGGAGATTTTCCCGAAAGTTGGCCCGCCCAAGCCGGTGATGGCCAGCCAAATGATCACCATGACTAGGGCAGCGAGGGCATTGAATATCCGAGCCTGTTTCATTCTACCGAGTCTACGGGAAAACAGTACTAGTCCAGTACAGATTCACTCGTATACACCGCATCGGCGGGGTCTCGTCCCCATACAATCTATCACGGGATTCTTGCTTCATTATGGGACCGGTATTCCGCATCTAAAAGAACGATGTCTTTGGCGATGAGTGCCGTGTCAGTTCGAGTCTTCGTCGCTACTGCGGAGCCTGTCGCTGTAACTTCCTCGCTTTCCTCTTGTCCTATTTGGTCATTCTTTTTGGAAAGCCTCACCAACACAATAATGAGTAGAGCATTGACCGCGATACCGGAATCATTTTCCGTCTTGCTAAACCGAGCACGGCGCAGCACGGTTGCTACTCCCACAGCAATCGGTGGGACGGCAATCGCGGTGGCAACCACACCCATTGGAAGCGGATTACCAGCAGTGATGTGCCCACCACCGAAGAGCAACACCGTCTTATTGAGAGGTCCCCCATACCGAAAGCGACCATTGCGCCCAACAAGAAGGTGGAGGTGCCTTGCATCCCTGGAGAGGGCGACCGTGAGGGCATCGAAAAGCGATGCAATAGGAACGCCAGTGAGATAGATAAACAGCAGGCCAACTACCACGGTAGTAATGATCGCGATGCTAATAAATGGCCAATTCGGGGCGACGAACTTATGCACTGGAAGCTTCTTAATTCCGAGCGCGAGGTATCCGGACAAAATGCCGGTGACAACACCGCCTATGAAACCAGCATTAGCTTCAGGCCATAAGGATCGCTATTGACGGCGATAAGACCAGTAATCAGACCAGACGCGAGACTAGGGCAGTCCGCGATACCAACCGCAATATAGCCGGAAAGCACCGGAACCTTCAGAGAAAACGCTAGATCACCGATTTTGGAGATGAAAAGCCACGGGGGAATCCTCCGAGGTGCCCAAGATCTCAGCGGACGAAACGACGCCGATAGAAAGCAATAGTGCGAGAAGAAGACCACCGGTGACCGCGAACGGAATCATGTGGGAAACACCGTTCATCAGCGCTGTGTACAGTGTGATTCCAATACCAGGAGTGGAGGTTTCCTCCGCGTCGGCATCTTCCTGGTTAGCGGCTTGGGTAAACGTCGCGGCGTTGAGTGCCTTGGAGATGAGCTCTTTCGGGGACTTGATGGCCTCACCAACACCGGTTGCAACAAGCGGCTTGCCGATGACAATCGCGTCAGCATTTTTGATGTATTCGGCGGTGAAGTGTCCTTCGACGCCGATGGAGCCGTGGGTTTGAATCTTGATGTCATAACCCAGCTACGCGGCGGCAGCTTCAAGGTTTTCTACCGCCATGTAGGTGTGGACGATTCAGCTGGGGCAGGCCGTAATCGCGAGGATGAGAGGGGCTTGCTCTTGTCAGTCATTCCGCCCATTTAAACACTTAAGAAACCATGTCCCAGACAGTTGCGAGAAGAACCAGCACACCCATCACCATGACAAAGTAGTTGGTCTTGCGGCTGCGGAACTTCTGTAGTGCATCAACCTTGTAAATCGCGAACATTGGCAACAAGTAAGTCATCAGCGCGAAGAAGATTCCGCCGACCACAGAAATCATGTCCAAGATGGATGGATTGAACACGGCCACGATGGAAGTGACAACAAAGATGAACAGGTAAACCCACAAGTCCATCTTGCGGTTAGAAATCTTCTTGGCGGACGGGAACACCAGTCCAACCAGGTAGCGGGTGCCTTCCACCGTGCCCAAGGAGTGACCGAAGTAGGAGGATGCAATCGCGCAAATCACCACGATGGGTGCCATGTAAGCCATGAACGGGGCGCCGGTGACGTTTGCGAAATAAGACAGCACAGGCAGGTTCTGCTCATTAGCGGTATCCATGCCGTCCGCGCCCATGGCTAGTGCGCTCGACCAGACGAAGAACATGGTGAACACGGTTAGCAACACAACGGAGCTGCGGATGACCTTGGCGGTCTGCTTACTGTGGTTAGCGCCGTACTCATTTTCCATATCGAGCACGAACTGCGAAATCGCAGCAACAAAGGAGAACGCAAAAACCAGAACCGGCAAAATCAGGATCATGGCGCTGACCATTCCGCCGGCATCCTTTGGGCCTGCCTCCATAAAAGATGCGATATCCCACTGCGGAATCAGGTAAAGGGAGACAGCAGCCAACGCGATAATCAGTGGGTAAACCACAAACTGCGCGACAAGCAACATGATCTTGTCACCAAAAGCCAGCGCCAGCGTCATCAAACCAACCAGCACTGGGGCCAGGAACCAGCGGGAGAGAGACGGGCCATCAAGCTGATTGACCACGAAACTGTCCACGGTGTTGACAATGCTTACACCGTAAATCAAAACCACGGGGAAGAACGTAAACCAGTAAATGATCGCGATAACAATACCGGCGTTCTTGCCAAAGTAGTCCGTGAGAATCACCAACACGTCCTCGCCCTGGAGACGAGACGAGCTCATCATCCACGAAAACGCGAGGTGCGCTAAATAGGTCATCGGACCAATGAGCACCGTAGCGATGAGCAACGGCCAGAAGCCGAAGCTTCCGGCAGAAATAGGCAAAAACAAGATACCGGCACCGACTGCGGTGCCGAAAAGCGTGATGGTCCAGGACCGATTCACTGCGCCTTTAGTTTCGGGCTCTTGAATAGCCTGCGTAACAGACATCTAATGAATGCTCCTTGTTGTTGTGCAACTAACCCAAAATTATCCTCAGTGATGATATGTTTTATCCCACCGACCAATCCACTATATGGTAGAAATCACGTTATGGGAAACTTGGGATTTGTCGAAAACTTGGCATTGTTGCCCACACGCGTTCTAGCCTGGGGTGCAGATTGCTAGACAAGGAGAAAAATTGTGGAATACAACAGCATCACCGTAGAAACTCGCGACAAGGTTGGTCTGATTACCCTCAACCGACAGAAGGCACTCAATGCTCTTAATAAGGAGATGCAGGCTGAGGTTATCCAGGCCGCGCGTGCTTTCGATGAGGACGAAAACATTGGCGCGATTGTTCTCACCGGTTCGGAGAAAGCCTTTGCTGCCGGCGCTGACATCAAGGAGATGGCGCCGCTGTCGGGTGTTGATATGTACAAAGCTAACTGGTTCGCTGATTGGGAGCAGTTCATGGCTGTGCGCACACCGATTATTGCGGCGGTCAATGGCTACGCACTCGGTGGGGGCTGTGAGGTTGCGATGATGTGCGATTTTATCATCGCAGGAAGCAAGGCCAAGTTCGGTCAGCCGGAAGTCAACCTCGGCATCAGCCCTGGTATCGGTGGCTCCCAGCGTCTTACCCGCGCGGTGGGCAAGGCCAAAGCCATGGAAATGTGCCTGACCGGCCGCATGATGGATGCTGAAGAAGCAGAGCGCAGCGGCCTAGTTGCGCACATTGTGGAACCAGAGGAGCTTTTAGACAAATCACTTGAGACTGCCCAAACCATTGCTTCCAAGTCGCAGGT
>DXHA01000039.1 GCA_019113675.1 Candidatus Yaniella excrementigallinarum | reverse complement strand
ATTGTCTAATTTGCGAGTTTCTTAGGACGATGATTATGACCCGGGGTTCACATGCGCCATCGCCCGAGGAGGTGTTGTGTCACGGCGAAATCGAGTTGCTTGGTCAATTGGCCAACAGCAGTAATGAAACGTTTCTGGTCGAGGTCACCTATTGCGATGAACAATGTTGGGCAATTTATAAACCTGAGCTAGGCGAACGCCCGCTGAGGGATTTTGAACCGGGTCTCTATCGACGGGAACGGGTGGTCTTCCTGCTCAGTGAGACACTAGGTTGGCAGATAGTGCCGACAACTGTAGTCCGTGATGATGGTCCATTTGGTATTGGCTCGCTGCAATTATTCATTGATCACGACCCAGCTGAGCATTTCTTTACACTCATGGGGCAAAAAACCGAACTCCACGACCAGTTGCGTCGTTTGGCGTTGTTCGATCTGGTAATCAATAATGCCGATCGTAAAGCCGGCCACGTTTTGCATGATGGGTTGGGAAGACTATGGGGCATCGATCATGGTCTGTCTTTTGCTGCTCCGTTTAAACTTCGGACAGTGATATGGGAGTTCGCCGACGAAACGATTGCCCCAGCACTCTTGGACGACATCGCTCCACTAGCTGAACTGATCCCCGAAAATATTGCAGAACACCTGACCTGGGCGGAAATCGACGCATTACAAGATCGTGTTCGCGGACTGCTTTTTGCCAAGCGGTATCCAGATGATCCCACCGGTATGCGTATCCCGTGGCCGCTGGTGTGAAAAGTTGCTGGAATTAAACGCCGCCGGCCCCGATGCTGTTTCCAGTATCGGGGCCGACGGTCGTGCCACTAGGTGTGGCATAACACTTTAGAGCTGGTTGCCGAGTTTAAACTCGCCTTTCTTCCAGTCAGGCATGTTCTCATCGTCGGGACGGGTGTAGGAGAAACCATCGGCACCGATGGTGACTTCCATTTCGCTGTCATCGGTGCGCTCGATGACTTCTTTCGGGTTGCCGTCCAGGTCGAGGACCAACGAAGCGTCGGTGTACCAGGAGGGTACGACCGGGGTGCCCCACCAGTCACGGCGCTGGTTGTCGTGTACATCCCAGGAGACGACCGGGTTGTCTGGGTCACCGGTCCAGTAGTCCTGGGTGTAGATTTCTACGCGGTGGCCGTCTGGGTCACGCAAGTAGAGGTAGAACGCATTAGATACACCGTGGCGGCCGGGGCCACGTTCGATAGCATCCGAGCGGCGGAGGGCGCCTAGACGGTCACAGATAGCCAAGATGTTGTGCTTTTCGTGAGTCGCGAATGCTACGTGGTGCATGCGTGGCCCATTGCCACCAGTCATGGCGGTGTCGTGCACGGTTGGTTTACGACGCATCCAGGCGGCAAAGACTGTCTCGCCGTCCGAGATTTCTTCGGTTACACGGAAACCGAGGTCTTGCATGTAGCGTGCGGCACGCGGTACATCCGGGGTCACCTGGTTGAAGTGATCTAAACGTACCAGGGCACCGGGTACGTGCAGGTCGTAGCGCCAGGCTAGGCGTTCCACATGTTCGACTTCGTAAAAGAATTCATAGGGGAAGCCTAGTGGGTCTTCAACGCGAACGGAGTCGCCGATACCGCGTACGAAACCGTCCTTGCGGCGTTCGGTACGGCAGCCCATTTCTTTGTAGAACGCTTCAGCTGCATCGACGTCTTCTGGAGAGCGTACACGGTAGGAGAATGCACCAACGGCAGCAACCGGGCCTTTTTTGAGCAGCAGGTTGTGGTGGATGAATTCTTCTGAAGAGCGCAGGTAGACTTCGTTTTCGTCTTCGTCAGTGACGTGCAAGCCCAGAACATCGACGTAAAATTCCCGAGAAGCTGCCAGGTCGGTGACCTGCAGTTCCATGTAGGCTACGCGCAGGACATCCGGTGCTGGTGCCTTCGGAGTTGGGATGGGGTTATCGGTATTGATTGACGCATGCTGGGAGACATGAAATCCCGAGCTAGTTTTGGTGCGCTTATTTTTATCAATTTTCATAAGGTTCCTTCGGTTATGGTGCCAACCAGGTTTTACTGTTTACCGAAAACTGGGTTGTGTACTTCGCCCAGGTTGATGTGCACTGCCTGCTGATCGGTGTAGAAGTCGATCGAGCGGTAGCCACCTTCTTGGCCAAGTCCGGAAGCCTTGACACCACCGAACGGGGTGCGAAGATCGCGGACGTTGTTGGAGTTGAGCCAAACCATGCCGGCATCAACATTTTGTGCGAAGTTGTGGGAGCGCTTCAGGTCGTTGGTCCAGACATAAGCGGCCAAACCGTAGCTGGTGTTGTTGGCCAGCTCGAGTGCTTCTTCGTCAGTATCGAAGGGCGTAATTGCAACAACCGGGCCGAAGATCTCTTCCTGGAAGATGCGGGCGTCAGGGGAGACGTCAGCAAATACTGTTGGCTGCAGGAAGTTTCCTTCCGGGAATTCTTCCGGGCGCTCGCCACCGGCAACCAGGCGGGCTTCTTCTTTGCCGATCTGGACATAGGACCAAACTTTGTCAAAATGTTCTGGGTGAACCAGAGCACCGACTTCGGTCTTTGGATCGGATGGGAGACCAACTTTGACGTTGGCAGCCTGAGCTGCGTAGCGCTTGACGAATTCATCGTAAATACTGCGCTGGACCAAGATACGTGAGCCGGCGGTGCAGCGTTCACCGTTGAGGGAGAACACACCGAAGACCGTGGCGTCGATGGCGTTGTCCAAGTCAGCATCTTCGAAGATGATGGCTGGCGATTTGCCGCCCAGCTCCATGGACAGGCCCTTGAGGTATGGGGCGGAGTTAGCCATGATGATCTGACCGGTACGGGATTCACCGGTGAAGGAGATTAGTGGAACATCTGGGTGCTTGACCAGTGAATCGCCAGCAAAGCCTTCTTCACCGTAGCCGTTGACCATGTTGAACACACCGGTTGGTAGACCAGCTTCTTCGAAAATGCCTGGCCACAAGCTGGCAGACAGTGGGGTAAATTCGGCTGGCTTCAGTACCACGGTGTTACCGGTAGCCAGGGCGGGTCCTAGCTTCCAGGATTCCAACATGAATGGAGTGTTCCACGGGGTGATCAGACCGGCAACGCCTTTTGGCTTGCGGTTGACGTAGTTGGCTTGGCGACCTGGTACTTTGAAGGCGTTATCGTGTTGAGCGACGATCAGGTCACCAAAGAAGCGGAAGTTTTCGGCTGCGCGACGAGCTTGGCCTAATGCCTGGGAGATTGGTAGACCCGAGTCCCAGGATTCCATTTCGGCCAGTTCTTGCTGACGGGTTTCCACGACATCAGCGATGTTGTGCATGATGCGGGAGCGTTCCCGAGGCAGCATGTGTGGCCATGGACCGTTATCGAAGGCTTCTTTGGCGGCAGCGACAGCGGCGTCGATGTCGGCGACTTTACCGGAGGAAGCCTTGATGTAGGCTTCGTTGGTTACCGGGTTGAGCACATCAAATGTGTCGCCGTCGATCGAGTCGACGAATTCACCGTTGATGTAGTGACGGATTTGATCTGGCATGTTAGCTGGTTTGCCGTTAGTCATGTCGTCCTTTCCAATATTGTCAAAAACTTGTACTAGTCGATTTGGCGTGATGTTCTAGGTAAGCATTGAGGGTATTGAGCCGGTGGTTTCGTGCGGCTGCTTCGATCACCGAAAATTCCGCACCTTCGGCAATCAATTCCAACAGCTCATCGTGTTCGGCCACTGAACTAGCGGCCCGTGATGGAACGAAAGAAAACGTCGATGAACGCAGTGCTGCTAGCCGATTCCACCCGCGATGGACCAAATCCAAAATGTGCGGGTTCTGGTGGTGTTCAAATAACGCTGAGTGGAACTTTTCGTTCAACTCGGTGAATTGCTCTGGGGCAAAGTTACCTTCCACCAATTGGCGCATCTGGCGATTAATTTCGCGGGCTTTGGTCAGTGACTCAGCCGTGACCAGGGGTGCGCAGTGGGCCGTGGAATAGCCTTCGACCAGAGCCAAAGTTTCCATGGTGTGGTGGTATTCCACCGGATCAATACCGCTGACCGTGGCCCCCACGTTACGTTCAAAGTGCACAAACTTGTCGGTTTGCAACCGCCGGATAGCCTCTCGCACCGGTACTACCGACATGCCAAGTTCGTTGGCAATACTCGATAGCACCAGTCGATCACCGGGCTGATACTGCCCAGAGGTTATGCCATCCAGCAGATGCCGGTGGGCTTGATCGGCTTTGGAGAGACCATGGGTCGGCATTAGTTGCCTTTTTCTGCGCGGTAGGCCTCGTATTTGGCTTTCCACTCACCCGTTGGTGGGAACAGGCCTTCAATGGCGGCACCATTTTTGACCTGTTCGTATACCCATTCGTCTTGTTGTTCTTGTTCGTAGGCTTCTTCGATGACTTCGACCAGCAGTTCTGGTGGTACAACCACCACGCCGTCGTCGTCGCCGATGATAATATCGCCTGGCTGTACGGTGGTGCCACCGCAAGCAATGGTGCCATCCATTTCCCATGGGACGTGACGGCGACCTAAAACGGCCGGGTGATAGCTGTTGGCATAGACCGGAATATCAACATCGAGCACGGCCGAGGAATCCCGGACGCCACCGTCGGTGATAACGGCGTTGGCACCGCGTACTTTGGCCCGCATGGCCAAAACATCTCCGAGCGTTCCGGTGCCCTTTTCGCCGCGGGCTTCCATGACCACGATGTCGTCTTGTTGGACCGAGTCCATGGCTTGTTTCTGTGTGTTGAATCCGCCACCGTGTTTTTTGAACAGGTCTTCGCGGTTTGGCACATAGCGCAGGGTCTTGGCGAAGCCGAGAATCTGGCGACCAGGGTGCATCGGGGTTGGGCCGTCAATAGTGCAATTATTGATACCGCGTTTGCGCATATTGGCCACGATGGTAGCCACAGCGGTGTCGGCGATTTTTTCCCGCAGTTCTGGGGTCAGGATGGCGCGTGGGTCTTGGATACCGGCGGCTTGCTTGGAACCCCAGGCTTCTTCGCGCTGGACGTCGTCAACTTTGGGGCCGTGGCCAAAATTGGCCAAGGAGAAGTCTGCTTCGGCGACATTGGACACCAGACGTCCAGTAGATGGTGCGCCTTGGGCCTGTGGTGCATCAACTTCAACTTCGACGACGTCGCCAGGTTTGGCAACAGATGAGCCAGCCGGGGTGCCGGTGAGGATGACATCGCCTTCTTCAAGGGTCATCATCTGGGAGAGGTCGGCAACGAGTTGGCCGAATGGGAAAACTAAATCT
>DXHA01000038.1 GCA_019113675.1 Candidatus Yaniella excrementigallinarum | reverse complement strand
ACAATGACGCCATCCTCGTCGGCATAGACCATGGCACCAGGCACAAACTCAACGTTGTGGATGGTTACTGGGACATCGCGCTCGCCAGTGCCCTGTTTAGCGGATTTTCTGGGGTTCGAACCAAGGGCTTTCACACCCATCTGCAATGCTTCAATCTCGTGGCGATCCCGGATTGCACCGTTGATGATGACACCAGCCCACCCGTTATCAGCAAATGCTGTGGCAATATTTCCACCCATAAGCGCGGTGTGTAGGCTACCGGCTCCATCGACAACCAGGACTTGGCCGTTACCGGGCTCATTGCCTATGGCTTTGATCAGTCCGTTGTCTTGGTAGCACTTTACCGTGCGAATGCGACCGTAAAATTGACGGTGCTGGCCTAAACTTTCTAACTGCAAGTCAAGTGACGAAACAGCTTCGCCCTGGTCATCGTAAATATCGGAGGTGTAGACAATTTCGCGTTGGGTCATCGTAGGCTCTTTTCGATCGCAGGAAATGGGACGTACCTAATGCTCACCTGCACAACACTAATCGCACGGTGAGTTTTGCAAAAGTTGCCAGCGCGTGGGCGAGGAAAACGGCTGGTAGTTGCAGTCGATTTTGTTATAACCTAGTGGACACTTCAACGGGAGGAGTGGATATGCATTCAAACCATAAGAAATTCCGAGTTGAAATTCCTGAAAGCGAGCAGGCCGAAGAACTCATCTCCGATGAGCAGGAAGAACCCGAAGAAGTGGCACCGCTGGGCGCTGCGGACACCATTGTTAGTGAGACGGACTGGGTAGATCAACAAAAAGACGTGCTGTTCGATGAAGAGGAACGAGACGATACCTAGTCGTCACATATTTGTCTAGAAAAAGTAGTGGGCGCCGACCATAAGTGGTCGGCGCCCACTACGTGTGTCCAACTGGTTTAGAAGAAGCCTTGGGGTTGTTCGGAGTACGACACCAACAGGTTCTTGGTTTGCTGATAGGCCTCAAGCAGCATCAGGTGAGTTTCGCGTCCGAAGCCAGACATCTTATACCCGCCAAATGCGGCGTGGGCAGGGTAGGAGTGGTAATTGTTGACCCATACACGGCCAGCCTGAATATCTCGGCCAGCACGGTAGGCAATATTGCCGTTACGTGACCAAACGCCTGCACCAAGCCCGAACATAGTGTCATTGGCAATCGAGATGGCGTCGTCGTAGTCACGAAATGTTGCGGTGGCTACAACAGGACCGAAGATCTCTTCCTGAAAGACCCGCATATCGTTGGTTCCGCGCAGCACAGTGGGTTGTACATAATAGCCGCCGGAGAGATCTCCGCCAAGATCGATGGACTCACCACCGGTGAGTACTTCAGCGCCACCTTGTTTACCGATATCCATATACGACATGATTTTTTCAAACTGGTCGTTGGATGCCTGTGCGCCCATCATCGTGTCGGTATCTAATGGGTTGCCCATCTTGATCTTTTTGACCCGTTCGAGTGCCAGATCGTAGAAATCGTCGGCGATATTTTCTTGGATCAGGGCACGGGATGGGCAGGTGCACACTTCGCCCTGGTTAAGAGCGAAGAAGGTGAAGCCTTCTAAGGCTTTGTCTAAGAACCCGTCATTGGTATCCAGCACGTCGCCGAAGAAAATATTGGGCGACTTACCGCCCAACTCTAGGGAGACGGGGATGATGTTTTCGGTGGCGTACTGCATGATCATACGCCCGGTGGTGGTTTCACCGGTGAACGCGATCTTGCCGATGCGCGGGCTGGAGGCCAGTGGTTTACCTGCTTCTAGGCCAAAACCATTGACAACGTTCAACACTCCCGGTGGGATCAGATCGCCCACCAAGTCCATTAGGAACATGATCGAAGCCGGAGTTTGTTCGGCTGGTTTCAGCACGATGGCGTTGCCTCCGGCCAGTGCCGGTGCGATTTTCCAGACCGCCATCAGAATTGGGAAGTTCCACGGGATGATTTGGCCAACGACTCCCAGCGGTTCATAGTAGTGGTAGGCCACCGTATCTTCGTCGATCTGGGATAGGGTGCCTTCTTGGGCCCGAATTGCCCCGGCAAAATAGCGCAGGTGGTCAATGGCCAGAGGAATGTCTGCGTTGAGCGTTTCACGGACTGCTTTGCCGTTATCCCAGGCCTCGGCAACCGCGATGGCTTCGAGGTTTTCTTCCATCCGATCGGCAATGGCTAACAGTAGTGCCCCGCGTTCGGTGGGCGAGGAGTTATTCCAGGTTTTGGCTGCGGTATGTGCTGCATCGAGTGCGGCTTCGATATCTTCGGCGGTGCCACGGCCAACCTCGCAGAACGTTTGGCCGGTAATCGGGGTGGGGTTTTCAAAGTATTGGCCCTTGACCGGGGCTACCCATCGTCCGCCGATGTAGTGGTCGTAACGCGATTTATAGTCGGCTATGGCGCCTGAGGTGTTTGGGTTGGCATAGGTGGTCATGATCCTGCCCCTTCGATAGAGTACAAACTCGTTTTCGGTGATATACATCACTTTAGGGGCAGGTGGGTTGCAGCAACGTTGCAACCCAGATCACGAACTTGTCAGGAGCCCAAACGTTGCAGTGTTGCTGTAACGACTGCCCGTCGAGGGCTATCCGGTGGCAAAATCTGCAACGCGAGCATCCAGGCTTCAACATCATTGGATGCTTCACTGCGGCTGAGGTAACACCATAATTGGTCGGCGTTTGCATCAGCCAGAACGGCCTCGCGCAGGGTGATGCCAAGTTGCCGTCGGATGTGGACGACTCCTGGTGCCTCGGAGGTAGGCAGTACTTCTGCCGGAGCTAGTCGCAGTGCTGCGCTCAGGTCGCCGCGATGGAGTGCAGCCATCGCTGCGGCGGCGTCGGTGGTGAGCGAGGAGTCGATCCGATACGGCTGTGAGCAAAGTTGTACCGGTTGGTCGCTGGAATCCAGGATTTTGCGTAGTCGAGAAATTTCGGCGCGCACTGTGGTCAGTCGGGCAGATAGTTGGTCTGGTGCTAACTCGCCGAATAGTTCATAGGCAAGTTGGGTGGCGTTGAGTCCAGTGCGGTGCCAGTCCAATAGGGTCAGAATTTCTGCGTGCCGGTTAGATAACCGTAACTCACCGATGCGAGCTGTGTTGCCGGACGCGACATCGATGGTGGTGGCAGCAGTGAGCTCTGGCTCTGCGGTATAGGGGGTGCCCGGGAAGGTGTGGGTGGCCCAGAATTGCTCGATGGCGTGGGCAGTATTGCTAAGCATGGCCAATGCCAGCGAGGAGACGGCTATCGGTGAGCCGGTCAGGTCCAGCATGCCCAGCACGCTGCCAGATGGGTGGCGCAGTGGTATGGCGCTGCAGTAAAACTCGTGGACATTATGGCTAAAATGTTCGGCGCCGGCTACTTGGGCCGTGGCTCCTGTCGATAGGGCGGCACCGGGTGCGGAAGTGCCCATTGACGCTTCAGACCAGTCGGCGCCCGGCGCGAAACCAATATTTTCGGCCCGGTCTCGTGTCTTTGTGGCGCCGTCCACCCATAACAAGTGGCCATAAGGGTTGGAAATAGCCGTGATAAGACCGACATCGTGAGCTGGGGCAAGCAGTGTTCGCAGCATCGGGAGCACGGCGGCAATCGGGTGGGTTTTACGGTGATCGGCTAGTGACTCCGTGGAGATGGTGACCGGAGTGGTAACTTTTGCAGGATTATCGTGCAACGCCAGGCAACGGCGCCAGGAATCGGTCACCTGCGAGCGCACGTGTGTAGGGTCAACCACTGCGTCGGTGAGTTTCTCATGAGCAGCGGTCACGGCCTGTTGGTAGGCGTTGTCGGCAGGGTCACTGTGTTGGTGGTCAAGTTGTGTCATGAGTCCAGCAGGGTTGAGCGCATGAGAAAGCGTTTTCCTTCGGGTGTTTCAACTGAAAAGCCAGCGCCTCGACCATCGACGACGTCCAGGGTGATATGCGAGCCGCGGATGTATTCGAAGTGTGGCTTGCCTACCCAAAAACCAATCTCGCTGGCATCGAGCTCATCGGTTTCAGGCATCTCAAAGGTTCCCATCAGAACATCCTGGGCACCGGTGCGAAAATCATCGATCGGATAGCACATTGGCGTTGAGCCGTCACAGCAACCACCGGATAAATGAAACATCAGATCACCGTGGATGCCCCGCAGCTTCTGCAAGAGGTCTAGGGTGTCTTGGGTCATGGCCACCCGGGAGAAGTCTTCACCGGGGATTTCGGGACGAGAAGCAACTAACGTAGTCATACCAGCAGCCTAGCTTTAAACGTGACTAACGTCACGGAAAATCATGTATCGCGGCCAGAGAATTAAATTTGCCGTATTCTGTTACGGCCCCACCGTGTGCGACAATATGCTAAATGGCACAGAAGTATATCCCGCGTGAACCCGGCACTCGCCCAGTCAAGCGTCAGACCGACCGTGCGGGTCGTCTGAAGCTCAACCCACCGCGCAAACAATTCTTAGACCCTGAGGTCGAACAGCTTTCTGATGAGCGCGCTCGACTGGCCCGGCACGGTGTTCGTCCGTCAATGGAACGCCCACAAGTACGACCGCGCACCGAAGGTTGGACCCAACAGACCGATACCGAGGGGCGTCCGCTGCTGCAGTTCAAACAGCCGCGCGTAACCCAACCGGCCCAACACCTTGCCGATATGCCGATGGCTGATCGTGAAGCAAAGGTCAAAGAACTCGGGCTACCAGCTTTTCGCGCTCGCCAGCTATCCACGCATTACTTCAGCCATTGCACTACCGATCCGGCAGATATGACCGACCTGCCAGCAGATAAACGCGACGAGCTGGTCGAAACATTCTTCCCCACCTTGCTCACCGAAGTGCGCCGGATTGAAACTGATGATCGCCAGACCATCAAATTTTTATGGAAGCTTTTTGACGGCGTCTTAGTTGAGTCTGTACTCATGCGGTACCAGAACCGCATTACCCTGTGCGTGTCGTCGCAGGCTGGTTGTGGTATGAACTGCCCGTTTTGTGCCACCGGGCAGGCCGGTTTGACGCGTAACTTGTCGACGGCGGAAATCGTGGACCAGATCGTTGCGGCAAACAAAGTGATTGCCGATGGTCAATTGGGTAAACCCGAGGGTGCACGAGAAATTGAGCGGGTCAGCAACGTGGTGTTTATGGGTATGGGCGAGCCGCTGGCTAATTATCGCCGGGTAATCAATGCTGTGCACCGGATGGTTGATCAAACACCTGCGGGTTTAGGGATGTCTGCTCGCAATATCACGGTATCTACCGTTGGCCTAGTGCCGGCCATCAATAAACTTGCTGCTGAAGGCATCCCGGTAACCTTTGCACTTTCCTTGCACGCTCCCGATAATGAATTGCGCGATGAGATGATCCCGGTCAATTCCCGTTGGGACGCTGACCAGGCCCTTGACGCCGCCTATAATTACTTTGTCACTACCGGTCGCCGGGTGTCCATTGAGTACGCAATGATCAAAGACATGAACGACCACGCTTGGCGTGCTGAGTTGCTGGCGAAAAAGATTAATGCCCGCGGCCGCGGCTGGGCGCACGTTAACCCCATCCCATTGAACCCCACGCCCGGGTCGGTTTGGACGGCCTCGGAGCCAGAGGTCACCCAAGAGTTCCTTGACCGGCTCAACGATGCGGGCGTACCCACCACGCTGCGGGACACTCGAGGAAAAGACATTGATGGGGCCTGCGGTCAGTTAGCAGCAGAAGACGACTAATGCATAAATACGCCCCCGGTATCAAAGTCCTGTGGCTATTCACTTTGATACTGGGGCTATTTCTTGCCGGATTCGCCATCATCAACATTATGGTTGAAAACGGTGAGGTCACTACCCAACACTGGTTACTGATCGGTCTGGGATCGGTGAAAATTATTGGGGCGTGTATCGGATTATGGATGTTTCATCGATCCGACTAAGCCATGCTCCTGTCAGAATATTGCCGACGTTTATTACACAAGGGGAAACGATGTCCGAACCAGCTCGCATAAACGCCATGAGTGCTGAGTACGAATCAGCGAAAAAATCACAAGTAGTTACTTGGGTACTGTGGGTGTTTACTGGCGGCATCGGCGGTCACCGCTACTATCTGGGTGATATCGGCTATGCCGTAGCTATGACCTTGGTCAACTGGATGACTTTTGGAATCTGGGGCCTTGTCGATGCGTTTTTTATCAACCGGCGTTTGCGGTTGAAAAATCGTGATATTTATAACCAAACGGCATACCGCTATGGCGTCAACCTATAGTCGGGCATACCCACAAATCAGCCAGTTCAACAGCCGTACTATGAGTTTTAAAACCGCCTGGTAACTCGGCTGACTGCAAAATACTCGATACCTAGGCTTGGCTAAATACTTTTACAGGTGAAAATCGGCTAGATTGAGACGTGCGCCTCAATAGACCATAGATATGTGAAAGAGGTCCTATGACCACATCATTGCCGGGCAATGAACAGCCAGAATACCAACTCACCGACGCCTTAGACATCGACTACTACGGTGTCTTCGCTGACATTTCCGAGGCTGATCGGACCATGTGGCAGCGTGCCCGTGAGTTTGGCGAAACTCATGTCGAAACTATGCGTGCCGGTTGGAACGCACACCACTACCCGTTAGAAGTAGCCCAAGCCATGGGCGAAGCCGGGCTCATCAATGACGGAGTCGATCACCCTGATATTGAAAAAATCTCACCGTTGGCTGCGGGGTTAGTCAACATGGAGCTTTCGCGGATCGACGGGTCGTTGGGTACCATCGTGGCCGTCCAAGCTGGGCTTGCGCTACGTACCATCACCATGTTTGGTACAGCTGAGCAACAGGCTAAATACATCAAACCGATTGTCAATGTCGAGATGCCAGCGGCCTTCGGCCTGACCGAACCGGACCACGGTTCAGACTCAACCGGACTGGCCACCACGGCAACACGCCAAGCCGACGGCTCATATACGATTCGTGGTTCGAAACGCTGGATCGGCAACGGCTCAGCCGGTGGGATAACCATAACCTTCGCTCGTGTGCATGACGAAGGTGCCGACGACCACGGCAAGGTGCGTGGGTTTATCGTGCCACAGGATTCTGAAGGATATACCGGTACGCCTATCCGACATAAGGGCTCTTTGCGCGCTATAGATCAAGCCGATATTGATTATGACGACGTCCACGTTGGTGCCGATGCGTTGGTGGAGGGTGTAAAGTCCTTCCGCGAAGTGTCGCAAGTACTCTACGCGACCCGTGTCGGGGTTGCTTGGTCCGCACTTGGACACGCCACCGCAGCATTTGAATCTGCAGTGGCCTATGCGACGCAGCGTAAGCAATTCGGCAAATACCTGGCTGAACACCAGATGGTTCAAGAACGCCTCACTCGGATGTTATCCGAGCTGGTCTCGATGCAACTGTATATGGTTCACGTGGCCGATCTTGAGACAGCCGGGAAACTGAAACCTACCCAGGCTGCACTGGCTAAATATAACAACACCCGAACCGCTCGCCGTATCGCCGCTGAAGCTCGTGACATGCTCGGTGGTAATGGGATTTTGCTTGAAAATGGTGTGATCCAACATATGGCAGATATTGAAGGTATCCATACCTATGAGGGCACAGAATCTGTCCAAGCGCTTCTGGTTGGTAGAGATATTACCGGCTATGGAGCGTTTGTCTAAATAATAGAGTCTGGCCTTGTATTTCACTAAATAAATGTCGGGGTTGGTTTTGTGGTGCAAAACCAACCCCGACTTTTTGTAGATTAGGTTCTAAAATTGAAAATAAAATACTGGCGTCATGACGCTAAGGCTGTCTGCCTGCGCTTGCTACACTCCGAACTATCCACATAATGACGGAAAATACCGCAAGAATGATGCCAAGCCAGATAAGTATTTTGGCGGCTTGGATAAATACGCCCAATAAAATCATGACAATCCCGACCGCAATAAGTAAAAGCCACATGACCATGTCTCCTTAACGCTCGGCGCTAATCATGTTGATAAGTTTTAGTCTAAAAGAGACCGGATACTTTGAACATAGCCGGTACAAGCGTGCCTTTTCACGAAAGTTGGTGTCTATCGTGTGGCACAACATTGTGTAGACAAACCGTCAGCGGGAGGGATTGGTCCTCCCGCTGATCTCAAATGAGGTTATGTAGCGGAATTAGGAATGCCGACCGCCTTTGGCTTTATCTACTTTTGATTGAGCCTCAGCACCCTTCTTGCCCGCTTCGTGAGGATCGGCGCCCTCAGACTTGTCGAAACGGCCAGGGCTTTGTTCGCCGCCCTTTTTGCCGGCTTCTTGGGGGTCAGCGCCTTCAGACTTGTCGAAACGGCCAGGGCTTTCCTCGCCGCCTTTTTTACCGGCTTCATGAGGATCTACGCCTTCAGATGCGCCGAACTGTCCGGGGCTTTGTTCCCCGCCCTTCTGGGCTTGCTTCGCTGTATCGTCGCGGTTTCCGAATTGTCCTGGGTTGTTTTT
>DXHA01000037.1 GCA_019113675.1 Candidatus Yaniella excrementigallinarum | reverse complement strand
TTCGCACCATACGTTATGCATTGCATCGGTTTGTTTTTTGGTTAATTGTTTATCCGCCGGGTCCAGAGCTGCCAACAGGTCTCGTTTTCTGCGGCCCACATACCGGCTAAATTCTTCGGGTGTGGTGTGTTCAATTTTTTCGACAAGGTCTTTTTCTATCACCGCCCGCAGCCGATCTCGCAATTTTGGACTTTTGCCAACCGCCTCGGCATTTTGGTCGATGGCATCAAGCATGTTCAAGGCTGCTGATAATTTTGCAGGGTGTACGGTGCCGGTGGCCTGTAGTTGACCCAACTGTGGCAGCTTCGTCTGTCCGACGGCGACGTCGTCGGCACGATCTGGGTCAGAGGCGCGCACCGGGGTCATGGCTGCGGCAATTTTCAAACGCCCCGTGGCCTCGAATCCGCGTAGCCCGTGAGTTTTAGCCAGAAAGTCATTGGCATCGCGAAACGGGGTTTTTCCTGGTTCAAGGCCAATTGTTGCGCGCAGCGTGGGTTCGTTGAAGGCATCTTTGAGTAGCCCCGCATACCGGTGTTGTAACGGGGTGAATGTTTTGATGGTGGCGTCCACAAGTTGGGAACGTTGAAGTACGCCGTCGGTGGGGACTTCCGGTTCCAGCTCAGCAATGCGCTGCACAATATCGCGGGCGGCGTCGTGGAGTTCTTCGATGCTCAGATCGTCGAGAACCGCAAAAATATTGGACAGTGTGCTGGGCATTGGGAATCACCTCGTTTCGTGTTCCCATCATGGCCCAAGTTGCGATACGCCGTCGGGCTTTTCATCCTAACTGTGGATAACTTCGTCGGGTGAGACTATTGGCCGGGGTTATTCGACGTCCATGGTTGCATCTGAAAAGAACCCAAATTCCGCAATCCACGGGTACACGTATTCCATGAGCACGAAGACGACACCTGCAGCGATTGCCAGTACGAGAAGCCAGCGGAACCAGGTTGGCCCTGGCAATAAGTGGAAAAACCAGGCGTACACTATGCCTCCAGAATGGGGTGAGTAGTTAGGGTGTGGTCATTTATTTCGGGGGTGTGAACCGCGGCAGTGTCCGAGCCGGCGAGTTCGGCTGGCGGGCCATCGGCCAGGGGCACGAATTCGACGAATTCGGCGTGGGTGATCATGCGTTGCAGCACCGTATAGGGCGGGTGGCAGGTGGTCAAAGTTAGCCACTGGCCATCGGGTTCAGCCGTTGCAGGGTCCATGGGGTTGGGGTTCAAGACGTCGGTGTCGGAAGGGTCAACGATGTGCACCTTGCGGGTTTCATAGACCCACCAGCCGTTGGCGGTTTGTAAATATAGCCGGTCGCCCTCGGTGAGTTGGTCCATATCCCACAGCACGGCCCCGTAGGTTTGGCGGTGGCCTGCTAGGGCTAGGTTGCCGTCTTGGCCCGGTCGTGGTGATGTGGAATACCGGCCCAGTACAGCGGAGTTGATTTCTTCTCCGGTGCCATCAAGTACCGGCACTGAGTAATCGGCGCCGAATCGTGGCACATAGAGCAGTCCCCAAGCATCATCGGCGTGTTCAGGCACCGATGGGTCGGGTCCGTTGCCGTTAAACCCAGCTTCGTATTGGGTGTCGAACATTTCTGACATGGTGTCACGGTGGGCTTGAGCTTCGCGGTTGGCACCAAGATTGGTCCAATACAATTCCCATACCACGAATAACAGGATGAATAATCCAGCGGTAATCAGCAGTTCTCCGATGACACCGAGAACGGTGGGACGTGGTGGGCGGCCTTTTTTGGTTGCGCGATGATCGCGCCGGGACATTGACCGGGAACCGGCATCTGACATGTTGGATCCTTGCGCTCAAGATACACTGCGGCACAATGAGTGTACACGTAGAATACTGTCAGTAGTATACGCCCCAAGTCGAACAGGACACACATTGTCAAAGAAGCGTCCCGAAAAGAAATCGTCAGAGCTTGACGCGCAACTTATGGCTAGCGACGATCAGCCTGAACCGCTGCCCATTTGGTATAAGAGCATCATGTTTGGGCTGTTGATCCTCGGGCTGATATGGATCATGGTGTTCTATCTGGCCCCGGGCGGTCAGTTTCCCATCCCCGGCATTGGCGGTTGGAATATCATCATCGGTTTTGGGTTTGCGATGATTGGATTCATCATGATGACGCGATGGCGTTAAGCAGTTTCCCACAGCCCGACCTGAGTTACACACATGTAATTCTCCACATTGTGGGTAACCTTGTGGATAACTTTGGGGATAACCCTCGAACAGCACCAACGCATGGCGCTTTCTTCCACAATTACTGTGGATAACTTGTGGAGAGGGTGTGGGGAAAATGTGGACGGCGCATCAGCGCATCCGTTAGCGTCCTAGAACGGTGCTGCTGTCGAGCAATAGTGCACCGATGATGGTGAGCACAATCAATAGGAGCGCGACGACGACAAATCCGAACCAGGTGTACCGATTCGCGCGTCTGCGGGCTTGTGGGCCGTCTGCGCGTTTCTGATAGGTCAATAATGCTGGCACTGAGGCAAGCAGGCCGGTTATGAATCCACCCAGATGGCCTTGCCACGAGATGTTGGCACCCATAAACGAAAATGCAAAGTTGATAATGATGAGTACTGTGATGCCGCGAGTGTCTGCGCCCAGGCGCCGTCCAATCATCCACAAGGTGGCAAATAACCCATAAACTGCACCGGAAGCGCCTACTACCGCGGAGTTTGGTTCGGCCAAAAACAAAACGGCCACCGACCCGCCTAGGGTGGATAGCACATAGATGGCCACAAATTTGGCGGCACCAAGGAACGGTTCGATCTGGCGACCGATCATCCACAAAACAGCCATGTTCAGTAGTAGGTGCAGCGGTGATCCCATAGAATGCACCAGCGCCGCCGTCAACATGCGCCAGGGTTGAAATAAAAGTTGGCCCGTTGCCGACTGCATCTCCAGGGCCACTTGAGAAGTGTGCAGCGGTGAATACATCAGCCATTGGTCAATGGGTGGAAACCCGGGGATCAGCTGGCCAGCCCACTGCAGCACATAGACCAGTACGGTGAGCCCGATAATGCTACGGGTTGCTATCGGGATCGGGTTGCCGTGACGATCCCGAAATTTTGGGGCACGTTGCTCACGAGGTAGTGCTTGTTGGTGTGCTCGTACGCAGTCGACACATAGCACTCCCACCTGCGATGATCGTTGGCAGTCGCCACATACCGGGCGGTTACAGCGTTGACAGCGTACATAAGCCACCCGGTCCGGGTGGCGCGGACACACCGGCTGCTCTGCCGAGGGATCGTGATAGGCACCAAACGCGGGACCGGATGACATGTAGGTGACAGTTCCTTAGAGTTCAGTAACTTCGATGGTCTCGATGACGACGTCGTTGACGGGGCGGTCCTGTGCACCGGTGGGCACAGTGTTGAGTTCGTCGACGACTTTCTGCGAGTCAGCGTCAAAGACTTCACCAAAAATGCTGTGACGGTTTTGTAGCCACGGAGTTGCCGCCGAAGTGATGAAGAACTGCGAGCCGTTAGTGCCCGGACCAGCATTGGCCATGGCGAGTTTATATGGTTCATTGAAGTCGAGTTCCGGGTGGAATTCGTCTTCGAACTGATAGCCGGGTCCACCGATGCCTTGGCCCAGTGGGTCACCGCCTTGAATCATGAAATCGGCGATAATACGGTGAAATATGGTGCCGTCATAGAGTGGCACCCCATTCTTTGTCTCGCCGGTAGCCGGGTCGGTCCATTCCTGGGTACCGTTGGCTAGTCCAACGAAGTTTTGGACGGTTTTTGGCGCGTGGTTGCCGAAGAGTTCTACAACGACGTCGCCTCGATTGGTCTTGATAACTGCTTTATGCGTAGCGATACTCATGAGGGTTATTCTTCCATCATCTAGGCCAGTCTCACAGTCTTAAGTCAGCGCGAGTCAGAATTCATTCGCCCGTGGCACAACGAGATGGAGACTGGGCTGTCAAATCGTGGCAACAAGGGGTTCAAACGCGTATCCTAGATTTTAGTTATTCCCTTATTCTGGAGGTAAATATGTTCGGAAGCGCCAAGTCCAAATCGCCATCCTTAACCGACACGGTCTCGGACGCCGCAGAACAGGTGCGTCATTGGGCAGAGGATGTTTGGCAAGATTCGGCGGATCGGGCCGCGCCGGTTGTTGATGCTGCGTCCAAGGTCCTTTCGGATACCGCTAATAAGGTCGGTGACGCCGCCAGCGACTTTCAAGGCAAATTGCAGGACGACTACATTCCTACTGCAGCAGGCCAGCTTGCCCCAGTGGCCGGCCGCAGTGCTGATGTCATCAAAGATGCCGAGATCCCAGCATTTGTTAATGACACGATTACTCGCGTGACCGGTAATAAAAGGGCAGGCCGGAAGCTCCAGAAGGCCGCATCACAGTGGGCCAAGGATGCTGAAAAACAACTCAAGAAGCAGTCTAAGAAAAAGCAGAAATCTCGCCGGGGGCTGCTCGTGGTGGGCATTACTGTAGCCACTGCTGGTGCTGCGTACGCCATTTGGCGCCTATCCCAACCGGTTGAAGATCCCTGGACTAATCCCACACCTCAGCCGTTAACCACTAACGAAAAATAATTTTTGAGATAAAAAAATCCCGGTCTGTGTTCATTGAGTTATTCTACAGACCGGGATTTTTGTATAAAACTATGCGCCTTCGTCGTCCTCTAGAGTGGCGGCACCACCGGTGCGCACCCATTCGTCCACCTCAGAAGCCTTAAATTTCCAAAGGCGGCCAATCTTATGGGCCGGCATGGAACGTTCATTAATCCATCCATAAATAGTATGTTTGGTGACGCCAAGGTGTTCGGCAATATCGTCAGCGGACATCCAGGCTTCAATCATGATTGCTCCTTGAGCTATAGGTAAGCATGCTTAACTATCATGCTAGCCCAATAGACCTCGCGAGTATAGTCTTGTCCACATAAAAGCAAACCTGGCGATATAACAAGCTGCTATCCTGCACGGTCGCAAAGCACCACCAACAACCATCAACGACACCACAACGGTAGGTTTGCGACGAATACCGCTCTACTCACACCAAATCTGTGATCACACCCGCAGAAATACGCTGTAAGAAAGATCACCGTCATCCCTAACGGCGCTTCGAAGCAGAACCGGTAGAACCGCGCACGACCAATTTGGAGCTAAGCTGGACGCTCTGTGGCGCCTGCTGACCGGCAAGG